>JAISFF010000042.1 GCA_031263725.1 Lysobacteraceae bacterium
CCACCGACAACCCGTTCATCGAATCGTTCAACGGCAGTTTCCGCGACGAATGCCTCAACACCCACTGGTTCCTGTCGCTGGATGACGCCCGCCAGAAGATCGAAAGCTGGAGAGTCGAGTTCAATCATTTCCGGACGCACACGTCCATCGGCGATGTCCCGCCAGCCGAGTTCGCCGCCCGATTCACTCCGCAACCCAAAGCCGAATTTTCCAGTTTCGCTCGGACCTAATATGGGGAGGGGGTCAGCGTGGCTCACCGGGACGGACAAACAGCAACGGGGCCAGCAGCGAACCACCCGGCCGCCGCTGTAGCCGTCTATTGCGCGCAATAATTCACCAATGGCCTTGGAGTCAGTGACTGCGGCGTAGTGTTCTATTTCTATGGGAGGCAATGCGTTGCGCAAGTCATTGGTCGGCAGGCACGGGAAAGGCATACGCGCCGCCGATTCACTCTGGGTCGTAATCCAGGTTGGGCGACAGCCAGCGTTCCGCCTGAGCCAGCGATATGCCCTTGCGTCTGGCGTAGTCCTGCACCTGTTCTTTGGACACCCGTCCCACCACAAAGTACTGGCTGCGCGGATGGCTGAAGTAGTAGCCGCAAACTGCGGCGGTGGGCAGCATGGCGAAGCTCTCGGTGAGTCGCATGCCCGCGTTCCGCTCGGCGTCCAGCAGCCGGAACAACGTGGTTTTCTCGCTGTGCTCGGGACAGGCGGGGTAACCCGGTGCCGGGCGGATGCCCTGATAACGCTCGGCGATTAAAGCGTCGTTGTCGAGGTTTTCGGCGGCGGCATAGCCCCAGAATTCGGTGCGCACGCGCTGATGCAACCGTTCGGCCAGAGCTTCGGCCAGACGGTCGGCCAGCGACTTGAGCAGGATGGCGTTGTAGTCGTCGTGCGCAGCCTCGAAGCGGGCGACATGCGGTTCGATGCCGATCCCGGCCGTGACCGCGAATGCGCCGATCCAGTCGGCTCGTCCAGATTCCCTGGGTGCGATGAAATCCGCCAGGCAGAAATCCGGCCGCTCCACCGGCTTGTCGACCTGCTGGCGCAGGAAGTGCAGGGTGGTTTCGCTGTTGCCGTCGTCGATGATCACATCGTCGCCGACGCTGCTGGCCGGCCACAGGCCGAACACGGCCTTGGCCTGCAGCCAGCGTTCGTCGACGATGTGCTGGAGCATGGCGCGCCCGTCGCGATAGAGATCGCGTGCCTGTCGGCCCACCAGTTCGTCCTCGAAGATCGACGGATACCTGCCGCCGAGTTCCCAGGCCTGGAAGAAGGGTGTCCAGTCGATCGCATCGACCAATTCGGAAAGCGGATAATCGTCGAACCCGGTCAGGCCGGGATGCGCCGGGGCGGGCGGCGTGTAGTTCCGCCAGTTGCCGTCGAAGCGCTGCGCACGCGCCTTTTCCAGTGGTATCAGGCGTTTGGCATCGCTGTTGCGGTTCTTGTGGCGGGTGCGGATTTCCTCGTAGTCGGCGCTGTTGGCGGTGACGAAGGCGCCACGCAGATCCTCGGAAATCAATGACTGCGCGACGTTGACCGAACGCGATGCGTCCTTGACCCAGATTGTCGGCGCATCGTAATGCGGATCAATCTTGAGTGCGGTGTGCGCACGCGAAGTGGTCGCTCCGCCGATCATCAGCGGTGTCTTGAATCCCTGCCGTTGCAGTTCCTTGGCGACATGGGTCATTTCCTCCAGCGACGGCGTGATCAGGCCCGACAGGCCGATGATGTCGGCGTTCTCCGCGCGCGCGGTATCGAGGATCTTCTGCGCCGATACCATCACGCCGAGATCGACGACCTCGAAGTTGTTGCAGGCCAGGACCACGCCGACGATGTTCTTGCCGATGTCATGAACATCGCCCTTGACGGTGGCGATGACGATCTTGCCGTTGGCGCTGCCGGTATCGCCGGTGCGGCGCTTCTCCTCCTCGATGAAGGGCAGCAGGTAGGCGACGGCCTTCTTCATGACCCGCGCCGACTTGACCACTTGCGGCAGAAACATCTTGCCGGCGCCGAACAGGTCGCCGATGACGTTCATGCCGTTCATCAGCGATCCCTCGATGACATCCAGCGGGCGCCGCGCCTGCCGCCGCGCTTCCTCGGCGTCCTGATCGATCCAGGCATCCAGACCGTGCACCAGCGCGTGCGTCAGCCGTTCCTGCACCGGCTTCTCGCGCCAGCTCAGATCCTCGACCTTGGCTTCGCCTTTCCTGCCCTTGTAGCGCTCGGCGATGTCCAGCAGGCGCTCGGTGGCGTCCTTGCGCCGGTTGAGCACCACATCCTCCACGCGCTCGCGCAGCTCGGGGTCCAGCTCGTCGTAGATCGGCATCGCGCCGGCGTTGACGATGCCCATGTCCATGCCGGCGGCGATGGCGTGGTAAAGGAATACCGAGTGGATTGCCTGGCGCACCACCTCGTTGCCGCGGAACGAGAACGAGACGTTGGAGACACCGCCGGAGACGTGGCAGTGCGGCAGGGTCCGGCGGATGATGCGGGTGGCTTCGATGAAGTCGACGGCGAAATTGTCGTGTTCCTCGATGCCGGTGGCGATGGCGAATATGTTCGGATCGAAGATGATGTCTTGCGATGGGAAACCGATCTGTTCGGTCAGTATCCGGTAGGCGCGCGCGCAGATTTCGACCTTGCGGTCGCGGGTATCGGCCTGGCCTTCCTCGTCGAACGCCATCACCACGGCGGCGGCGCCATAGCGCCGCACCTTGCGTGCCTGTTCGACGAAATTCTGTTCGCCTTCCTTCAGCGATATCGAATTGACCACGCCCTTGCCTTGCAGGCATTTGAGTCCGGCCTCGATCACGCTCCACTTGGACGAGTCCACCATGACCGGAATGCGGGCGATGTCCGGCTCGGAAGCGATCAGGTTGAGGAACCGGGTCATGGCCTGTTCCGAATCGATCAATCCTTCGTCCATGTTGATGTCGAGGATCTGTGCGCCGTTGCTGACCTGCTGGCGCGCGACGTCGACCGCCTCTTCGTAGCGGCCTTCCTTGATCAGCTTGCGGAACTGCGCGCTGCCGGTGACGTTGGTGCGTTCGCCGATGTTGACGAACCGCAGGTCCGGCGTGATCAGCAGCGGCTCCAGGCCGGAGAGACGGGTATGGCGGGTGTCTGACATAAAGAATCCGTAATGGTCCGCGAATCACCAGACCTTGTAGATTTGACCGGTCTGCACGCCCTCGACGCTGCGCTGGTAGGCCAGGACATGCACGCTGTCGTCGTCTTGCAGGTCCACGCGGTAATCGTCATGCGTGCGCCTGACATGCAATGCTTCATGGCGATCGCGCAATAGTGCGGAGACCGCCGAATCCAGTGTGGCGGATGCGCCAATGATCGGGATTTTCATCGCGTTCTCCCGAAAAAGCCGGCAATGCTATGCCGCATTTCTGCTGACATCGGCAATGGCGCGCCGGGGGAAATCCTGGACGGCCTCAGCAATCGCCTGGATATGCTCCGGCGTGGTGCCGCAGCAGCCACCCACGATGTTCAGCAGCCCGGATTGGGCGAACCCGCGCAGCGTCGTGGCCATGTCTTCGGGCGTTTCGTCATATTGGCCGAATGCATTGGGCAGGCCGGCGTTGGGATGCGCGCTGACATAGCAGCCGGCAATCTTCGACAGGGCTTCGATATGCGGGCGCAGTTCGGTGGCGCCGAGGGCGCAGTTGAATCCGATCGCCAGCGGCTGCGCATGAGCGAGCGAGGTGTAGAAGGCCTCGGCGGTCTGTCCCGACAGCGTTCTGCCGGAGGCATCGGTGATGGTGCCGGAGATCATGACCGGCAGGCGCGCGCCGCGCGAATCGAAAACCTCCTCGATCGCGAACAGGGCGGCTTTGGCATTGAGCGTATCGAATACGGTTTCCACCATCAGGATGTCCGCGCCGCCATCGATCAGGCCTTCGGCGGCTTCGCGGTAGATCGTGCGCAGGCCGTCGAAATCGATATTGCGGAAACCGGGGTCGTTGACATCGGGGCTGATCGACGCCGTGCGGCTGGTGGGGCCTAGCACGCCGACGACGAAACGGGGCTTGTCGGGCGTCCTGGCGCTGTAGGCAGCGCAGCAGGCGCGGGCGATGCGCGCACCGGTTTCGTTGAGCTCCCGGGCCAGATGCGGCAGGTGGTAATCGGCCTGGCTGGGCCGGTTGGCATTGAAGGTGTTGGTTTCGATCAGGTCCGCGCCCGCTTCCAGATAGGCGTCGTGGATGCCGGCGATGATCTCGGGGCGCGACAACGACAACAGGTCGTTGTCGCCCTTGAGGTCGTATCCGATCCCGTCTTCCGGCGGATGCTGCGCATCGTAGCCGTCGCGGAAGCGCTCGCCGCGATAGTCGGTTTCCTGCAGGGAGTGGCGCTGGATCATCGTGCCCATTGCTCCATCCAGGATCAGTATCCGTTGCGACAAGGCATCCAGCAACGCCTGGGCGCGCTCGGGGTGTAACCAGGGGAGCGTGTTCATGGCTTGTTTCCGATCAGGGAAATGACCTCGAAATGCGGCGGGCGGCGCTCGCGGGTGACGGTTTCGATGTTGCCGACCTGGAGACCGGCCTTTTCGGAGAAGCGGCGCAGTTCCTTCGCGGTGAAACCCATGTTGATGTGGTCGTAGGTTTCGACCACGCCGCGGTGTTCATGCCGTGCCAGGCTGCTCAGCAGCAGGCGCCCGCCGTGGCGCAGTACCCGCGCGGCTTCGGCGATGGCGCGCGCCGGCTCGGCCGAGTAGGTCAACGCATGCATCAGTATCACCAGATCGAAACTCTGGCCCTTGAACGGCAGTGCATGCATGTCGCCTTCGCGCACTTCGACATTGCCCAACCGGCTCAACCGCTCGCCGGCGGCGGCGACCACGCGCGAGCTGGTGTCCACGCAGACATAGCGGCGCGCATGCGGCGCCAGCAGTTCCGCGAGTACGCCATCGCCGGATGCGATGTCGAGCACATCGCCGGTTTCCAGCAGCGGCAATGCGCTGCGCGCCATGGCTTCCCAGGTGCGTCCGGGAGAATAGTGCCGTTCCATGTCGCCGGCGACCGAATCCGCCCAGTTCTGGTCGGCGGCGCGGCTGGCCAGGATCTCCGGCAACCGTTCCGCGTCCTGGCGCAACAGCGGATCGTCGCTGCCCTGGCTCAGCACCCGCCAGAGCGCGCGTTGCGCCGGGTCCAGGGCGTGTTCGTCGAAGCGGTAATAGGCGGAGACGCCGGCGCGGCGATCACGCACCAGGCCGGCTTCCTTCAGTCTGGCCAGATGGGTGGAGACGCGGGGCTGGGCCAAGCGGGTGACGCCGGACAGTTCGGCCACGGTCAGTTCTTCACGTTCGAGCAGGGCCAGCAGGCGTACCCGGGTGGCGTCGGCGAAAACCTTCAGTTGGGCCGACCAGTCTTCCAGGTCCATAAATATCTTCTCATCGCGATATAAAGATATTCTGGGGGCGGGGACGGAAGCGGTCAAGCCGGCATGGGCGTTTCGTCGCATCGCAGCACCCGGCGAGGGGGCGTTACAATCCTGATCCTAACGCATCTGGGAGGGAAGACCCGTGGACTTCAGCTTTACCGAAGAGCAGTTGATGATCCAGGACGTGGCACGCCGGATCGCCCAGGAGAAGATCGCGCCCAGCGCCGAGCATTTCGACCGGCTGGGCGAGTTTCCCGTGGAGAACGTGCGCATTCTGGGCGAAAACGGCCTCATGGGCGTTGAAGTTCCGGTGGAATACGGCGGTGCCGGCATGGACTCGATCGCTTACGTGCTGGCGATGATCGAGATCGCCGCTGGCGATGCGGCGCATTCAACCATCATGTCGGTCAACAATTCGCTGTTCTGCGTCGGCATCCTGAAGAATGGCACCGAGGAGCAGAAGCAGAAATACGTGCGTGCGGTCGCAGAAGGCAAGGCCATCGGCGCGTTCGCGCTGACCGAGCCGCAGTCGGGTTCGGACGCCAGCGGCATGCGTTGCCGCGCGGTGAAGCAGGCCGACGGCAGTTTCGTCATCAATGGCAAGAAGAGCTGGATCACCTCCGGCCCGGTGGCCAGATACATCGTACTGTTCGCGATGACCGAGCCGGAGAAGGGATCGCGCGGCATCAGCGCCTTCATGATCGATACCGACAAGCCTGGATTCCATCGCGGCAAGACCGAGCCGAAACTGGGCATTCGCGCTTCCGCGACCTGCGAGATCGAGTTCACCGACTATGTCGCGCAGCCCGGGGACATCCTCGGCGCCGAAGGCGAAGGCTTCAAGACCGCGATGAGCGTGCTCGATGCCGGCCGCATCGGCATCGCGTCGCAGGCGGTGGGCATCGCCCGTGCCGCCTACGAGGCGACCCTCGAATACGTCAAGGAGCGCAAGGCGTTCGGCAAGCCGATCGGCGCGTTCCAGATGACCCAGGCCAAGATCGCCGACATGAAGTGCCGGCTGGATGCGGCCACGCTGCTGGCCTTGCGCGCCGCCTGGGTCAAGGGGCAGGGCAAGCCGTTCACCACCGAGGCATCGGTGGCTAAGCTGACCGCATCCGAGGCGGCGATGTGGATCACGCACCAGGCCGTGCAGATCCATGCCGGTATGGGCTATTCGAAGGAATTGCCGTTGGAGCGCTATTTCCGTGACGCCAAGATCACCGAGATATATGAAGGCACCAGCGAGATCCAGCGCCTGGTCATCGCCCGCAACGAAACCGGATTGCGCTGAGTCCGGAGTTGGTCCGCCAGGCATTGGGCAATGACATGACGACGGCCGCCGACAGTACGCGGCGTTCGCGCCTGCGACGCCTGTTGCCGTGGCTGCGCTGGGGCGCGGTCGCGGCGCTGGCCGGATTGCTGCTACTGGATCTGGCATTCCCGCCGCCATTGCCGCGCCGCAATCAGACCGCCACGGTGGTCGTCGCGGCCGATGGCACGCCATTGCGCGCGTTCGCCGATCGCGAAGGCGTCTGGCGATACCCGGTCGATCTGGAGCAGGTTTCGCCGCTGTATCTACAGGCGCTGCTGAATTACGAGGACCGCTGGTTCTGGCGGCATCCGGGCATCAATCCGCCGGCATTGGCGCGAGCGGGATGGCAAATGCTGCGCTCGGGCCGGATCGTCTCCGGCGGTTCGACCCTGACCATGCAGGTGGCGCGCATCCTGGACGGCAACGCTACGCGCAGCGGCTGGGGCAAACTTCGCCAGATATTGCGCGCCCTGCAGTTGGAGGCGCACCTGTCCAAGCGCGAGATATTGACGCTGTATCTGGAACGGGCGCCATACGGCGGCGCCATCGAAGGTGTCGAAGCGGCGAGCTGGGCCTACCTGGGCAAGCCGGCCGCCCGGCTTTCCCAGGCCGAGGCGGCGCTGCTGGCGGTTCTGCCGCAGTCGCCCAGCCGACTGCGGCCGGATCGCCATCCGGAAGCCGCGCAGGTGGCGCGCGACAAGGTGCTGGAACGGATGGCGGCATTGGGCGTCTGGTCGCGCGAGGAAGTGGACGAGGCGCGGATCGAACCCGTGGTGGCGCGTGCCCTGCGCCCCCCTCTGCATGCGGCCCTGCTGGCCGAGCGGTTGCGGCAAGCGACTCCGACGGCCGAGCGGATTCAATCGACGATCGACGCGGATCTGCAGCGTGCGCTGGAAAACCGGATCGCCGGTTATTTCTCGCAATTGCCGGCACGCACCTCGGCCGCATTGCTGGTCGTGGACAACAGCACGATGCAGGCACGCGCCTATATCGGATCGGTCGAGTTTGGAGACAGGGAAAGGCTGGGGCATGTGGACATGGTTCGGGCGTACCGCTCTCCGGGTTCGACGCTGAAGCCGTTTCTGTACGCGCTGGCGCTGGACGACGGCCTGATCCATTCCGAGAGCCTGATGGTGGATGCGCCGCAGAATTTCGGTGGTTACCGTCCGGGCAATTTCGATACCGCATTCAACGGACCGATCGGGGCGGCCGCGGCCTTGCGTCTGTCGCTGAATGTCCCGGCGGTGGACCTGCTCGATCGGGTCGGACCGGCGCGCTTTGCCGCCCGTCTGTCCAATGGCGGCATCGACCTGCGGTTCCCGCGCGGCGTGCAACCCAACCTGGCCCTGATCCTGGGCGGTACCGGCACGCGGCTGGAGGATCTGGTCGGCGCATTCGCCGCTTTCAACCGCGCCGGCATCGCCGGCCATGTGCGGTATACCGCCGATGCGCCGTTGATCGAGCGACGCCTGATGTCGCCGGGTGCGGCCTGGATCGTGCGCGACGTGCTGGAGGCGGGAGCCAGGCCGGGCTACGGCGCGGGGACTTTCGATACCGGCAACCGTCCGCGTGTGGCCTGGAAGACCGGAACCAGCTACGGCTTCCGCGATGCCTGGGCGATCGGCGGCACGCGCCGGTATTCCGTCGGCGTCTGGGTGGGGAGGCCGGACGGCACGCCGTTGCCGGGACAATACGGCGCGGTGACCGCATTGCCGTTGATGTTCGAGGTGATCGACAGTCTTCCGCGCACGCCGGCGGACAGTATGCCGCCGCCGCGTCCGCGGAGCGTGGCGGAAGTGGAAATCTGCTGGCCGCTGGGAATCGCGGCGGCGCAGACTTCGGCGCCGTTATGCCAGCGCCGGTTCGATGCCTGGATTTTGGACGGCGCCATCCCGCCGACATTCTCCGAGCGCGATGCGCGCTTGTGGAGTGCGGGACGCGAAAAATTCACGGTCGATGCCGGCAGCGGGTTGCGGCTTTCGGGCGACTGCGGATTGCCGCACACAGCGAAGGAAGCGGAAATCGCACGCTGGCCGGCATTGCTTTCTCCCTGGCTGCCCGCCGCGACGCGTCAAGTTTCAACTCTGCCGCCGTTGGCGCCGGACTGTACCGATGATGGCCGGGGAAAGGTGGAAAACCTTCGCATAGAAGGCATGGACGACCGCGCGATACTGGCCGCCGCGCCCGGCAACCCGCACAGCCTGCGCCTGCAAGTGAGAGCGGTGGGCAGCAACACGCGGCTGCAGTGGCTGCTGGACGGCCGCTGGATCGCCGAAACGCAGGGCGCCCGCACTTTCGTCCACGACTTTTCCGCGTCTGGCGAGCATACGTTGACGGTGCTCGCCGACAGCGGCGCGTGGTCGCAGATCCGTTACCGCGTATTGCCCTAGTCTCCCGATCGCGGCACTGTCTCGCCCGCAGGCGACTCGCCCCGCCGCGTTCGTATCAGTCGATGTGTCCGAGCACGTATTCGGCGGCGGAGACCTTGAACTCTCCCGGCGCTTCCAACGAACAGCGATTTCACGATTCCGTCCTCCGTGTACAGGGCGAAGCGTTGCGAACGCGGTCCCATCCCGAATGCGCTCGCGTCCATCTCCAGTCCCAGGGCGCGGACGAATTCCGCGTTGCCGTCGGCGATCAGTTTCAGCTCCCCGGGCACGTTCAGGGAGCGCCGCCATGCCTGCAATACGAATGCGTCGTTGACGGACAGGTACGGATCGTCATGGGAGTGCTACAGGCGGGCCACAGTAGCTGAACTGGAATTTAGTCCTGGCCGCTTGTGCTGGCGTGAAACACGGAAGCAGCGCTTGAAATGCGCGAACCCGAACTTATTTCAGTGTCATCGGCGCGGATGACGCGCCATATCGAACAGGAGTCATCATCATGAGCGTTGCACGTTATGGGACCTGGGCCGCGCCGCGCGGTCTGCAGGAAGAAATCAAGCAGGTATTCGATCGTTTTCTCGGCGATGCCGAAAGCGATCAGTCGAGTGTGGTTACCGCGCAGTGGGTGCCACGCGTGGACATCAGGGAGGCGGCGGATCGTTTCGTGATTCTCGCCGATATTCCGGGCGTCGATCCGCAGTCGATCGAAATCAATATGGACAAGGGCATTCTCACCTTGAAGGGCGAGCGCAATCCGGAGCAGAAAGAGGAAGGCGAGCGTTATTCGCGGGTCGAGCGCGCGCATGGCGCGTTCTATCGCCGCTTCTCGCTGCCCGACAGCGCCGATGCCGAACACATCACCGCCAGTGGCAAGCATGGCGTGCTGCGTATCGATATTCCGAAGAAGCCGGAGACCACGCCGCGCCGTATCCAGGTGCAGTAATGCAGCTTCGATACATGGCCGCAGCCGCAGGAGGGGCGGCTGCGATCATGCGCGAGGAAGGGCGTGGCCCGCGACTGCGTATCGCGGGTCATCGCTTTGGTCACGCGGGTTGTTTTAACATCACCGCATCACGTTGAGATGGCTGAAGACTGATGGAGTTCAAGGACTATTACGATGTTCTCGGTGTCGAGCCGAGCGCTGGCGATGCCGAGATCAAGACCGCCTACCGGCGTCTGGCGCGCAAGTATCATCCCGATGTCAGCAAGGAAGCCGATGCCGAGGAGAAGTTCAAGGCGGTCAACGAAGCTTACGAGGCATTGCGCGATCCGCAGAAACGCGCGGCCTACGATCAATTGCGCGCACAGGGATACCGTCCGGGCGAAGAGTTCCGGCCGCCGCCGAATTTCGGCGGAGGGCAGGGCTTCGATTTCGACGAAATCTTCGGCCATACCGGCGGCGGCTCGGGCGGATTCAGCGATTTCTTCGAAAGCCTGTTCGCACGTCAGTCGCAGCAGGGACGTGCCCGTCCGGGCCCGATACCGCGCGGCGATACCCGCGCCAAGCTCGCCATCCCGCTGGAAACGGTCTACAAGGGCGATCAGGTACGCATCACCGTCGGCGGCAAGCAACTGAATGTCAAGATTCCCAAGGGAATCCGTCCCGGCCAGGTGATTCGTCTGTCCGGCCAGGGCGAAGGCGGGGGCAATCTGATGCTCGAAGTCGAGTACAAGCCGCACCCGCAGTTCGAGGTCGATGGCGCCAATATCCTTTATACGTTGCAGGTCATGCCCTGGCAGGCGGCGCTGGGGACTACGCTGAGCGTGCCGACCCTGGGCGGTTCGGTGGAAGTGAAGATTCCGGCCGATTCGGACGCGGGAAAGAAGTTGCGCCTGCGTGGCCGCGGTCTGCCTGGCAAGACGCCGGGAGACCAGATTGTGGAACTGGAGATCGTGGCGCCGCAGGCGACCACCGAAGCGCAACGCAATGCCTATCGCGAGATGGCCAAAGCGTTTGCCGCTGGAGACGAATGACGCCGGGGGGAGCCACGAGGATGCCAGACCGGATCGGTCATGCAACGGAAACAGGACGCTCGAAAGCGTCCTGTTGTTTTCTACCGTCCCCGGACAGTCCGCCGGAAGAGCGTCACTGCTCCGGAGAAGTCGTGGGTGCTGCCGGTTCCGATTCCGCGGCGGCTTCCGGTGCGATGCTGCCGGCGTCTCCCGTCAGTGCGACCTGGATCACCTCGGTCAGCTCGGCTTCGGAGAAAGGTTTGGTGATGTAGGCTTTGGCGCCTTGGCGCATCCCCCACATGCGGTCGATGTCCTGATCCTTGGTGGTGACCAGGATCACCGGGATGTGCTTGGTGCTCGCTTCGCGTTTCAGCGTGCGCGTGGCCTGGAACCCGTTGAGGTTGGGCATCACCACGTCCATCAGGATCAGGTCGGGCAAGGATTGCTTGGCCAGTTCCACACCGCTTGCGCCATCCTCGGCAGTCAATGTTTCATGACCCAGCTTCTCGACGATCCGCCGAATAGCGAACAATTGTGTGGGCGAATCGTCCACGATCAGGATACGCGCCATGTAACCCCTCGAACTATTGCGTGTGGCCAAGTAAGTGTAGTGCTAGTCAATTCAGTTTTACCACCGTTCGTCCCAGCGAATGCCCCGTTAGCATCGACTGGAATACTTCCGGGAGCTGCGCCATGGAGATTTCACGGGTGCATATCGAATCCAGCCTAGCGGGTTTCCAGTCCGCACCCAGATGCTGCCAGATTTCGTCGCGAATCTCACGGCCCGTGCCCGCCGAGGCGATCCCCAGCAGCGACACTCCGCGCAGGATGAACGGCATCACCGTCATGTTCAGCTCGGGAGCGGAGACCAGACCGGCGGTGGCAACATTTCCATAGGGATGGGTCTGTGCCAGCAGGCTGGCCAGCATGGTGCCGCCAACGTTGTCCAGACCGCCGCCGAAGCGCGCCGATTCCAGCGGTCGGGTACTGGAAAGCACATCGCGGCCCAGTACCTTGTTCGCGCCCAGCGATTTCAGATAACCAGCCTGATCGGCCTTGCCGCTGATCGCGTGCACTTCGAAACCGGCTTGGCTGAAGATGGAAACCGCCATCGAGCCGACGCCGCCAGTGGCGCCGGTGACCGCCAACGGACCGTATTCGGGAGACTGGCGGTTGCGCAGCAGCCAATACAGGGCCAGCGCGGCGGTAAAGCCGGCGGTGCCCAGGATCATGCTTTCGCGCAGGCCGAGGCCGGCCGGCAGCGCAACCACCCATTGGGCGGGCAGGCGAACGAATTCGCTATAGCCTCCGTCGCGCGTTTCGCTCAGGCCGCAGCCGGTCACGAGCACCGGATCGCCTTCCTTGAAGCGCGGATCTTCCGAGGCGACCACATGTCCGGCGACATCGATTCCTCCGGTCAGGGGAAAGCGGCGCAGGATCTTGCCCTGGCCGGTGCCGGCCAAGGCATCTTTGTAGTTGACGGAAGAATAGGCGGCCTTGATGACGACTTCACCGGCGGACAACTGGTCCAGCGTCGTGGATTCGATGCCGCTGCGATAACCCGCGGCGTCGTTGTGAATGCGAAAGGCGTTGAATGCTGTCATCGTCATGACGCCGGAACGGTGAGGAAACCCGGCAGTAAGGGCCGGGTATCGTGGCAGTCGGGCATCCAAGCACTCAAGGGGGCAGCTCCATTCGGCGGGTGCATTGGATTGTTGTTCGACAGAGTATCGCGAATTGGAAAACAATTCTCGATTCAGGACATGAGCGCCACTGAAACGTGACGCAGTTCCTGTTATGAACTGCAGGGTATTGCCAAATATCAGGGTTTCAGTGCCTGCCGGCGCTTGGCATCGATCCATTTCGAGGCTTCCACGGGCGTGTAGCTGGACATCCAGCCGAGCATGTCGTCGATGCTTTCGCCGTGCCACAGGTCGCGGCGTTGGTCGGGGTGCAGGAACCGCTGTTCGACCATCCTGTCGATCATCGCCATCAGCGGGGTGTAGAAACCGTCGATGTCGAGGAAGGCGCAGGGCTTGTCGTTGATGCCCAACTGGCGCCAGGTCAGCATTTCGAAGATCTCGTCGAGGGTGCCGAAGCCGCCGGGCAGGGCGATGAATGCATCCGACAGTTCCGACATGCGCTGTTTGCGTTCATGCATCGAACCGACGATTTCCAGCGAAGTCACGCCGCGATGCGCGACTTCCCAGTCGGACAGTTGCTGCGGGATCACGCCGATGACCTCGCCGCCCGCATCGAGCACGGCATTGGCCACGATGCCCATCAAGCCGACGTTGCCGCCGCCGTAGACCAGACGCAGACTTTCCCGCGCCAGCCGTCGCCCCAGCAGCGCGGCGCGTTCGGAATAGACCGGTTGGCCTCCCATGTTGGAACCGCAATAAACGCAGACCGATTTCATATGACCTGATTCCTTGGGAAATGAGCCGAAACAAAAAAGGAAGGGCGATGAATCTCCCTTCCTTTTGTCGCCAAAGCACGAATGCGTCAGTTGGCTTTGTGGATGGCGCGCTTGCCGACGGCCATGGCCGCGTCGTGGATGGCTTCGGACAGCGTCGGGTGCGCATGGCAGATGCGCGCCAGATCATCGGCGGCACCGCTGAACTCCATGGTCAGCACGCCTTCGTGCACCAGCTCGGATACGCCGACGCCCACCAGGTGCAGACCCAGGACGCGATCAGTCTCGGCATGGGCCAGCACTTTGACGAAACCGGCCGGTTCATCCATCGCCACGGCGCGGGCCACGGCGGCGAACGGGAAGCTGCCGGATTTGTACGGGATGCCTTCGGCCTTGAGCTGCTGCTCGTTCTTGCCAACCCAGGCGATTTCTGGTTCGGTGTAGATCACCCACGGAATCGTGTCGAAATTGACATGGCCGGGCAGGCCGGAGATCAGCTCGGCGACGGCGATGCCTTCCTCGAAGCCCTTGTGCGCCAGCATCGGGCCGCGCACGCAGTCGCCGATCGCCCAGACGCCATCGACACCGGTATGGCAATGCTCGTCGACGACGATGCGGCCGCGCTCGTCGAGCTGTACGCCGGTGCCTTCGGCCAGCAAGCCCCGGGTGGCGGCCTTGCGACCCACCGCGACCAGCAGCTTGTCAACCACGATGGTTTTCTCGCCTTCGTTGTCGGTGTAGGAGATATGGACTTCCTTGGTCTTGCCTTTGCCCTTGACTTCGGTCTTGCTGACCTTGGCGCCGACGCGGATGTCCAAGCCCTGCTTCTTGAACTCGCGCGCGGCGGTCTTGGCGACTTCTGCATCCGCGGCGGCGAGGAAATCGGGCAGCGCTTCCAGAATGATGACTTCCGAGCCGAGACGCTTCCAGACGCTGCCCAGCTCCAGGCCGATCACGCCCGCGCCGATCACGCCCAGGCGCTTCGGCACTTCGGTCATGTCCAGCGCGCCGGCATTGTCGATGATGGCGCTGTCGTCGAACTTGGCAAACGGCAGTTCGATCGAGTCCGAACCTGCGGCCAGGATCACGTTGCCGGCGGTCAGCCCGATCTCGCCGCCCTCATGCTGCTTGACCTTGACCAGATTGCCCGGATGCAACTGGGCGTAGCCGTAATAAGTGGTGATCTTGTTGGCCTTGAACAGCATGGCGATGCCGCCGGTGAACTGTTTGACGATCTTGTCCTTGCGGTCGACCATCGCCGCGATGTCGATCTTGGCGTCCTTGAAGCTGATGCCATGGTCGCCGAACAGATGGTGCATGTTCCAGAACTGGCGCGAGGAGTCCAGCAGCGCCTTGGAAGGCACGCAGCCCACCCGCAGACAGGTGCCCCCCAATGCGGGCTTGCCGTCCTTGCCGAGCGCGGCATCGATACAGGCGACTTTCTTGCCCAACTGGGCGGCACGGATCGCGGCATGGTAGCCGGCGGGGCCGGCGCCAATGACGATGACATCGAATTGTTCAGCCATTTGCTTGTTCCTTTTGCTGTTCCCGCAGATGGGCAGGAAGGGGGCGCATGCGCCGGAATAAAACGGACGCGGGCGAGGCCTGGGCCTCACCCCCGGAACACACCGCCGTCCGCCGGAGCGGGCGCCGGCGCATCCGAATTACATGCTCAGCAGCATGCGGTTCGGGTTTTCCAGCTGATTCTTGATATCGACCAGATACAGCACCGCATCCTTGCCATCAATGATGCGGTGATCGTAGGACAGGGCCAGGTACATCATCGGCGCGGCCACGACTTGGCCTTTCTCGACGATGGCGCGTTCCTTGATCGAGTGCATGCCCAGGATCGCGCTCTGCGGCGGGTTGACGATCGGCGTGGACATCAGCGAACCGAAGGTACCGCCGTTGGTGATGGTGAAGGTGCCGCCCTGCAGGTCTTCCAGGGTCAGCTTGCCGTCGCGCGCCTTCCTGGCGAATTCGGCGATTCCCTTTTCGATGTCGGCGAAACCCATCCGCTCGACATTGCGCAACACCGGCGTGACCAGACCCTTTTCGGTCGACACGGCGATCGAGATGTCGGCATAGCCGTGATAGATGATGTCGTTGCCGTCCACCGAGGCGTTGACCATCGGATAGCGCTGCAAGGCGTTGGCGGCGGCCTTGGCGAAGAAGCTCATGAAACCGAGCTTGATACCGTTGGCCTTTTCGAACTGCTCGCCCAACTCCTTGCGCATGGCCATGACCTTGCCCAGGTTGACTTCGTTGAACGTGGTCAACATGGCGATCGAGTTCTTCGACTGCATCAGGCGCTCGGCGATACGGGCGCGGATGCGGGTCATCGGCACGCGCTCCTCCGGGCGCGCGCCGCCCGACTGGCCGACGCCACCGCTGCGGGCGTAGTTGATCAGGTCTTCCTTGGTCACCGCGCCGTGGCGACCGGAACCCTGGACATTGCCCGGATTGATACCTTCGCTGACGGCGGTGAAACGCGCGCCCGGCGGCAGGCTGGCAACGGCCGGGGCGGGGGCCGGCTTGGTCGGGACGGCCACCGCGGCTGGAGCCGGCGCGGCGGCCACCGGGGCGCTGATCGCGGCCACGGCGCCTTCCTCGATGATCGCCAGGAGCTGCTGGCTGGTGACGGTATCGCCCTCCTGGAACTTGATTTCCTTCAGCACACCATCGACCGGAGCGGGAACCTCCAGCACGACCTTGTCGGTTTCCAGGTCCACGAGATTCTCATCGCGCCTGATGGCTTCGCCCGCCTTCTTGTGCCAGCTGGCGATAGTAGCATCGGATACGGATTCGGGTAGAACCGGAACTTTGACTTCTGTGGTCATGGGATGTCCTGGTAGCGTTGTTCAAATAGTGAAAAGGGGGAAAGGTTTATTCGGCGACGATCTGGTTGCCGGGCTTGTTGACCAGCGCATCGGCGATCAGCTGCTGCTGTTCGGCGACATGCTCGGCCATGTGGCCGGCGGCCGGCGAAGCCGAACGCGGCCGGCCGGCATAGCTCAGCGTCTGGCCCGGCGCCAGACAGAAGTTCAGGTGATGGCGGATCTGGTACCAGGCGCCCTGGTTCTGCGGCTCCTCCTGGCACCAGATTACATCGGCTGCCTTGTCGAAGCGCTTGAGTTCGTTGATCAGCAGCTCGCGCGGGAACGGATACAGCTGTTCCAGACGGACGATGGCCACATCTTCCTGGCCACGCTTCTGGGCGTCTTCCAGCAAGTCGTAGTAGACCTTGCCCGAACACAGCACGACGCGCTTGACCTTCTTCGGGCTGGCGTCGCCATCCGGAATCAGGTGCAGGAACTCGCCCTGCGCCATTTCCTGCAGCGAGGATACGGCCAGCTTGTGCCGCAGCAACGACTTGGGCGTCATCACCACCAGCGGTTTGCGGGTGGTCATGCACATCTGCCGGCGGATCATGTGGAAGGTCTGGGCCGGCGTGGTGGGTACGCAGACCTGCATGTTTTCCAGTGCGCACATCTGCAGGAAGCGCTCCAGGCGGGCCGAGCTATGTTCCGGACCCTGGCCTTCGTAGCCGTGCGGCAGGAACAGCGCCATGCCGCTGAGACGGCCCCACTTGGTTTCGCCCGCCGCGATGAACTGGTCGATCACGACCTGGGCGCCGTTGGCGAAGTCGCCGAACTGGGCTTCCCAGATGTCCAGGGTGGTGGGATCGGAAGTGGAATAGCCGTATTCGTAGGCCATCACCGCTTCCTCGCTGAGCAGCGAGTCGATGATGGTGGCGAGTTCCGGACGATCCACCAGTTGCCGCAAGGGCAGGTAATAGGTATCGGTCTTCTGATCGTGCAGGATCGCATGACGATGGAAGAAGGTACCGCGTCCCGCATCCTGGCCGACCAGGCGCAGTCCGTAGCCATCCTTCAACAGCGTGGCATAGGCCAGGTTTTCCGCGAAGCCCCAGTCGCCCGGCAACTCGCCGGCGGCCATCTTGCGGCGATCCTCGTAGATCTTGGCCACGCGGGGATGCAGGCTGATTTCCCCGGGAATCGTATTGATCTGCTTGGCCAGACCGGTCAACAGGCCCAGTTCCACCCGGGTATCGACCGGATCGGTCATCTTGCCGGCCAGATAGGGCGTCCAATCGATGCTCAGGTCGTATTCGTCCGGGTCCAGGCGGGCGACTTCGGTGGTCTGGGCGCCGGCGTCGAGCTTGTTGCGGTTGTCGTCCACCAGCTTCTGCGCACCGCCCGTGGCGAGAATGCCCTCGGCTTCCAACTGCTTGGCGTAGATTTCGCGGGTGGTCGGGTGTTTGCGGATGACCTGATACATCAACGGCTGCGTGGCTGCCGGCTCGTCGGCTTCGTTGTGGCCGTGGCGGCGGTAGCAGACCAGATCGATCACCACATCCTTCTTGAAGGTCTGGCGGAACTCGTAGGCCAACTGCGCGCAAAACACCACGGCTTCCGGGTCGTCCCCGTTCACATGGAAGATCGGCGCGCCGATCATCTTGGCGACATCGGTGCAGTACAGCGTGGAGCGGGCGTCGTCGTGGGCGCTGGTGGTGAAGCCGATCTGGTTGTTGACCACGACGTGAATGGTGCCGCCGACCGCGAA
The DNA here is from genome assembly GCA_031263725.1 of Lysobacteraceae bacterium. Lineage (GTDB taxonomy): Bacteria > Pseudomonadota > Gammaproteobacteria > Xanthomonadales > Xanthomonadaceae > JAITWM01. The sequence goes on from JAISFF010000042.1 coordinate 18,049, forward strand.
GCCGCGGGCCTGCGACATCTGGAACAGCTCCATCACCACGCCCTGGCCGGCGAACGCGGCGTCGCCGTGGACCAGCAACGGCACCACCTGCCTGCGTTCGGTATCCAGACGGCTTTCCTGGCGCGAGCGGGCACTGCCAGCCACGACCGGATCGACGATTTCCAGATGCGAAGGATTGAACGCCAGCGCCAGATGCACCGGCTTGCCGGGCGTGACGATGTCGGCGGAGAAGCCCAGGTGGTACTTGACATCGCCGCTCTTGGCGCGCTCGTTGTGGTCGAACTTGCCTTCGAACTCGTCGAACAGCTTGCGCGGATTCTTGCCCAGCGTATTGACCAGTACATTGAGGCGGCCGCGGTGGGCCATGCCGATCACGATGTCGCGGACATGCTCGGTGCCGGCTTTGCGGACGATGCGGTCGAGCAGCGGAATCAGCGAGTCGCCGCCTTCCAGCGAGAAGCGCTTCTGGCCGACGTACTTGGTGTGCAGGTAGCGCTCGAGGCCCTCGGCGGCGGTCAGGCGCTCCAGCGTGCGCAGCTTGTCGTCGGGGCTGAGGGCGTAGTTGTCGCCGGCCAGTTCCAGGCGCTGGTAGATCCACTGGCGCTGCTCGACTTCGGAGATGTGCATGAATTCCGAACCGATCGAACCGGTATAGGTGGCCTGCAGGCGGGCGACCAGATCGCGCAGCTTCATCCGCGCCAATCCGGCGACGCCGCCGGTGCTGAACTCGACATCGAGGTCGCGTTCGGACAGATGATGGAAAGTCAGCCCGAGGTCGGGCGGATTGAAGGCCGGCGCCATGCCCAGCGGATCGAGCTTAGCGGCCAGATGGCCGCGATAGCGGTAGGCGGTGATCAGGCGGCCGACATTGCGCTCGCGCTCGTCGCCCTGGTCGGCGGCGGCGAAACCGTTGTTGGCGGCCTGTTTGGCGGCGACGGCAATCTGCGCAATGACGGCGGAATGCGGTATGTCACCCGCTTCACGGCCCTTGAAGCCATCGAAGTAGGCTTTCCATTTCGGATCGACGCTGTCGGGAGAGACGAGGTATCGCTCGTAGAGATCCTCGATGTAGGAGGCATTGCTGCCGAGCTGTGAAGACTGCGCAAACTGCTTGAGTAGGTTGTCCACGATGATGATCGCGTCTTGATGGATAGGATGAGAAGATGAAATGAAACCATGCAGCGAAACCCCGGGGTTTCGCTGCATGGTTTGACTTTTCAATTATAGCCTCAAGTCTGAACAGGCAGGCTAGACATTCGGTGAACGCAGGGAAATGCTGCGTTCCGTCAAGCCTATATTTTCAACATCCGGTATTCAGTGCAGGGCCTGGAGCGCTCCCAGACAGGATCGAATGAGTTCTGCAACTGATAGGCGTATCCGGGTTGACGAAAGCGGGCTTCGCCTTCGAAGCGGTTGCCCAGCGGCTGGAAATAGGTGCCGCCACTGTCATTGATCGCATATGCCGATGGATAGCGCAGATCGGACGGGTCCTCGACCTGCCGGAACGAGAAGACGCTGGATAGACGCTGCGCCAATGCGATCAGCGGCGCGTGGGCACGCTCCGGCGTCGCGGCATCCTGCAAAAGGATCCTGACCTCGCGTCCGGGAGAGGAGACGGCGAACTGGCGGAAGGCCTTCATCAGGGAGAGGTGGTCCCACAGGCCCGGATCCAGCGCCCGGCTGTAGATGCGGATCGATTGCCGCGCCTGCGCCAGCAGGCCCAGGCCAGCGGCGACAGCGGCCTGGTTGCCGTCGACCAGGGTCGGACCGTCCAGACTGCAGGTCATCGACTGGTGTTCGATGCCCGCCTCGTCGAAGCGGGGACCGCTGGGAACGAATCCGGCGCGGGAATAGAAGTCGAGCGCATGCACCTGCGCATGCAGGCTCAGTTCCGACCACTGGCGATGTCTGGCTTCTTCGATCAGCGCCTGTAACAACGCTTCGCCAACGCCACGGCCGCGCCAGGGCTGGAGCACTGCCATGCGGCCGATCCTGTGTTCCGGCGTCAGCCGGGCGGTTCCTATCGGTTGTCCGGCCTCGTCGCGGGCGAGCATATGCGAGCTGACCGGGTCCAGGGCGTCCCATTCCTCCTCGGGCGCCACCTGCTGCTCATGGATGAAGACCGCTTCGCGGACGGAGCGCAGGTCCTGCAGCGCATGGCGGTAGTCCACCATTTCGATGTGGAAGCGAGCCGAGGTCACGCTTCGAAATCCGCGTCGTCGTCCTGCGCCAGTCGGTAATGGCCGATTTCGATCAGCTCGGACAGTGCCATGCGGGCCGATGCGGACAGGCTGGCATAGAGCGTATCGTCGATGGCTCCGGCGGCGGCAAGTTGCTGCGCATCGCGGATCGTTACCGGGAACGACAGACCATTGCAGAACAGACTGGCGCCACGCCGATTGCGGCGCCAGGCCATGCGCGACCAGGGGTGGCGTTCCAGCAGCACGCTTTCGGCCAGCGCCTGCTCGATTTCCTCGGCACTGGCGTTTTCGTTGTACGGCATCACGGCGGTGGCGTTGCGGTAGGCGGTGACGAAACGGCCGAACCAGTCGCCAAGCAGGTCGGGGTCGTTCATGCGGATCGCGTTCAGCGCCTCGACCGCGCGCATCATCGCGGCGTTGTCGATTTCGTGGATGTCCTTGGGCGCGGTCAGGTCCTCATCGTGGTAGCGGATGGTTTCGTCCGCATCCAGGATCAGGTTGTCCAGGTAATCGCCGATCAGCTCGGCCGAAGAAGGCGCGCGCAGGCCGACGGAAATGGTCAGGCACGGATTGACCGCGATGCCGTGATGGGGAACACCCGGCGGCATGTACAGCAGGTCGCCGGGGTTCACGATCCAGTCGTGGCTGGGGTCGAATTCGCGCAGCAGTTTCAGTGCGACATCATCGCGGAACTGGTCGGGCGGATTGGGACGGGCGTCGATCTGCCAGCGGCGCTGGCCATGGCCTTGCAGCAGAAACACGTCGTATTGATCGATGTGCGCGCCGACCGAACCTCCGGTCGCGGCGAAGCTGATCATGATGTCGTCGAAACGCCAGCGCGGGATGAACTCGAAGTATTTGAACAGCTCCCTGATTTCCGGGTCCCATTTGTCCACGTCCTGGACCAGCAGGGTCCAATCGTGATCGGGCATGCCGGGGAAATCCTCTTCACGGAACGGCCCGGGGCGAAAAGTCCAGGCATCGGCGTCCCAGTCGTGGCTGACCATCCGCGACAGCGCGGTTTCCTCGCAGGCCAGTCCGGCCAGGTCTTCCGGTGTCACCGGCGAGGCATAGCCGGGGAAGGCATTCCGGATCAGTACGGGATGCTTCTGCCAGTAGGTTTCCAGAAACCGCTTCGGGCTCATGCCCAGCGGCGTTAGTCCTTTGGCATCGATTTCGATGGGAGGAATCTTGGCGGTGGTTTTCCGGCGCATCGGGCAGGTCCATATGAAATCGGGATTCCGGTCATCGGCAGGATGCGACCGGAAATCGGATAGGGGACGCCCGGATGGACGCCATGGTGAGTGCCTCATCATAGGAGCTACGGGAGGCGGCGCAAAGATTTGGATCAATCCGGACGATGTACCCGCCTGTGATGCCGCTTCATCACGGCAATGCCATCACTGGCCCTGTTGCATCTTCCCCACGCTCAGCTTGAGCTTGTCCAACGACTCGCAACGCATGCTCAGCCAGATCTGGTAATCCGCCGTATCGATAAAATCGGAACGGTCGAAGCAATCCCGGATTTCCCGCGCGGGCTTGACTGGATGCTGCCGGAAACCGGCGATACGGCTGTATATCTTATGGCGAAGATTCTGGAATGGAGATGTTCGGGTGCCTGACTGACACTTGCCCTTTCTGAATCGAACGCTATTGGAATGGAACAGAGGCATGAAGGGACCGCCAGCACACGGGAGAATGCCGGATGACATGCGATCCGGCGTGCGGAACGGATACGGGAACGGCTGGGCTGGGAACCGGCACCCTGAACAATGATGGCGGCAAGCCCAGGGGAATGCACTGGCGGACCTATCAACGGCGGGTGGCCGAGCATGACGCAGCCGCAGCGGCATCACTGACGGGGCGGGCCCGATGGTTTGGCATCCGCTTGTAGTGGTCGGACAATGCGACATTGGATAGCCTTGTAGCCAGTTAACTGCTCTGAACCAGGTTGGTGTAGTATTTCAGAATGATGCGATCCTCCCGCTGGATCATCCCTCCAGGCTCGAATCACCTCAAACCACCAGGATTGCCGATATGCCGACACTGCCGCTTCCCCCTGTTCCCCAGCGTCTGCGAGAGATGCTTAAGGACTATCCGAAGCATCTTGATCGCCTTCAAGAGGTATTGAATCAATCAGTGCAGGAATCGATGAAGGGGGAGCTGATACCTTTTGACATGGCCATCTGGGCTTTAGAAGATGAACTAGGATCATTCATCGACGAAGCCCGTTCAGAGCTACGGGCAGCGGAAGCATCGGGTGATGTAGTGGCGATTACGGCTGCTGAGGCGAAGGAAAATTTGATGTCTCGGGCGATCTGGAAGCATCGTTGGCTTGGTGATGCTGAATTCAGAGGATATTTTGAGAAAAATCAAGGAGCTTTCAAATGACTGATTTTGATAGCCGCACTGATCCCAAAGAACACGATAGTATATTTCCTGAAATACTTAAAAAGAGTGGCCTGGATGAATTAGTCACACATGACAAGCCAAAAGCTATAATTCTTGCGGGACAGCCTGGGGCAGGAAAAGGTAATTTGGTCGACTCTGCGATTGTGGAACATCAAGGAGATATTTTGCCTGTAGACCCAGATGAACTACGCGATTACCATCCCGAAGTGAAACGGTTGCGGGG
>JAISFF010000044.1 GCA_031263725.1 Lysobacteraceae bacterium
CGGCCAACGCCATGGCCTGAGCCTTGAAATCATCGGTGTACCGGCGACGAGAAGTACGTTGCATAAGGAACCTCCACAGAACGATCAAAGTATCGCTTCATGGCGTCCGATATCGGGGGCAGGATCAGATCACCCGAAGATCAATCCCTTCCTCCCGCGCCGCCTGCGCGGGTTACCATAACCTCATCATAAACAAAGTTCATAACACGCTCTAGAGATCGGGCGGCCACCTGGCAGATGGGGGCCAACAAATCAATGTCAGTCTTTTGCTGCCAGAACGCTCTGGAATGCAAGCACTGTTGATCGATAGGTAGAGCAAAACCAGCGGTTGTTGAATTCAATGGTGCCGGGGTTGAGATGAGTATGTTAAGAGTTGGTTTGCTCATATTGATTGGCCTGCTTTTTTCTGCGTGCGCCGACTCTGGCGGGAATGTTGTCGGTGGACCTCTCGGCAAGGAGATTGTTGAGTGTGTTCCACCCGCCCGTTTGGAGATACAGCCTTGGGGAAAAAGCGGTTCATCCAAGAGCTGCAAAATTACAAATGGTCCCTTTGTCGCTGCCGAGAATGGCTACGTGCATTTGCGTGGGCAGTACGAAGCTGGTCGAGAGGTTGGCATTTGGCGGTGGTACGACAGGGATGGAAATGTGGTTAAAACGATTGATTACTCGAAATCAAACCCTGTCCAACCGGATCCGTACAAATGAGTGTGCAGCGGATCTTGTTGTGGGTTATGTTGGTTGGTGCACTGATCGTGGCACTTTGGATGTTTGTTTTGCCGCGAGTCATCTTCGGACTGGCTTGTGATCATGAGGCAGATCGTCAAGCGCTTGATGCACAAACGGACTTTTACTGTCCCGTCAACAACAAAATTGTCTATGACGCTTGGGGGGAGTGCGGCCTCAAGAAGGAGTGCTTAGACCCAAAGAGCGGAGTGGCTGATGGCAGCAAATTTGCTGCTCTAGGAGGACGGCTGCAGTCGAAAACACTGTATTCGCAAGGAAAGCAAGTGGGTGGTTGGACAGGGTATGACCGCGACGGTAAAGCCAACCCGGAAGGCGGTGGGTATCAGGTTCCAGCCAAGCCGTCCACTCAGCATTGACACGAAGCCTCGCTCACAGCGATCTGAGCGGCTTACTCTCGAAAGGAGCGAAGGGGGCGGACAAATTTGTGTGTTCCCTTCACTCCCTTCGGTGTCCGCTGCCTATCCGCACCGAACAAAAATGCCCACTCAACGGAGTGGGCATTGACGAGAAATCGGCCTTGTACCCCATTTCAGATGGGGACAGGGGCGTGGACCTGAGTAGGTTTTTAGTGGGGTATTACAGCTGTACGCTCATGAACGGTTTGCCCGCCGTTGGCTCCCATGCGCCGCCGCCCAGCCCGGCGGCGAAGAACGCTGGGATCCAGACCCAGATCCCCGGACCACCTTCAATACGTTGCCATCAGGTTGTCCGGCAAGACGCATCGCCTCGCGCTTGAACTCGCCCATGAAATGTCTTCTGTTCTGCGCCATTGCTCAGCTCTCCAGGCACGATCATGCCGCCTGATCTGTCCGGAGTAACGGGGCAAACCCACAGTGCGAATGTCCCGGTTATCGGGTCATTCGCAGCCAAGGCAGCACCGGTCCATCATTTCTTCTTCGGCGCGATCATCATGACCATCTGCCGCCCTTCCAGACGGGGGCGCGACTCGATCACGATATCCTCGCCGAGATCGGCTTCGATGCGCGCCGCCATCTCGCGACCCAGTTCCTGATGACTCATCTCGCGGCCACGGAAACGGATATTGACCTTGACCTTGTCGCCCTCCTCCAAGAACCGCCGCATGTTGCGCAGCTTGATCTGGTAGTCGCCTTCATCGGTCACCGGCCGGAACTTCAGTTCCTTGATCTCGACCTGCTTCTGTTTCTTTTTCGCGGCGGCAGCCTTTTTCTGCGCCTCGAACCGGAACTTGCCGTAGTCCATGATCCGACATACCGGTGGATCGGCATTGGGCTGGATCTCAACCAGATCCAATCCTGCGCTCTCGGCCATCTGCAGCGCTTCGTCGCGGCTGAGAACGCCCACCATCTCTCCGTCGTCTCCAATCACGCGGACGCGCGGGACGCGTATTTCGTGATTCTTCCGATTCTGTTTGTTGTCAGTAGCGGTACTGATATTCCGGTCTCCCAAAATTGATTGATATAGCCAAGTTCGCCCGATGGCAGGTCAACGCCACCGAACCCAATTGGTTCACACTGCCGATTCCGTCCGCAGACGCTCGGCGAAAGCTTCGATCGACATCACGCCCAGATCCTCGCCGGAACGGGTACGAACCGCGATGTTGCCATTTTCCTTCTCACGGTCGCCCGCGACCAGCAGATATGGCACTCGTTGCAACGTGTGTTCGCGAATCTTATAGCCGATCTTTTCGTTCCGCAAATCTTCCTTGACCCGGAAGCCTTGATTTGCAAGGGTTTTCGTCAGCCCGGCCACATAGCCGGCCTGGGCGTCGGTGATATTCATCAATACCGCCTGCTCGGGCGCCAGCCAGACCGGGAACGCGCCCGAATGGTGCTCGATCAGGATGCCGATGAAGCGTTCCATCGAGCCAACGATGGCGCGATGCAGCATCACGGGATGGCGACGCTGGCTGTTCTCGTCGACGTATTCGGCTCCCAGGCGGCCCGGCATCATGAAATCGACCTGCATCGTGCCCAACTGCCAGGTCCGGCCGATGGCGTCACGCAGGTGGTATTCGATCTTGGGGCCGTAGAACGCGCCCTCACCCGGCAATTCCTGCCATTCGACGCCACAACGTTGCAGGGCGGAACGCAAGGCCGTTTCGGCCTTGTCCCAGGTACTGTCGTCGCCCAGCCGCTTCTCCGGTCGCAGGGCGATCTTGATCTGGATATCGTCGAAACCAAAACGCTCATAAACGGCCAGCGCCTGCCGATGGAAGGCCGTGACCTCGGATTCGATCTGGTCTTCGGTGCAGAAGACATGTCCGTCGTCCTGGGTGAAACCGCGCACCCGCAAGATGCCGTGCAGGGCGCCGGAGGGCTCGTTGCGATGGCAGGAACCGAATTCGCCATACCGGATCGGCAGATCGCGATAGCTGTGCAGTCCCTGGTTGAAGACCTGCACATGGCCGGGACAGTTCATCGGCTTGATCGCATAGGTGCGCTTTTCCGATTCGGTGAAGAACATGTTCTCCTGGTAGTTGTCCCAGTGGCCGGATTGCTTCCACAGCGAGACATCGAGAATCTGCGGGCAACGCACTTCGCCATAGCCGCTGTCGCGATATACCTGGCGCATGTACTGCTCGACCACCTGCCAGATCGTCCAGCCGCGCGGGTGCCAGAACACCAGGCCGGGGGCCTCCTCCTGCAGGTGGAACAGGCTCTGCTGCTTGCCGATGCGGCGGTGATCGCGTTTCTCGGCCTCCTCGATGCGCTTGATATAGGCGTCGAGCTGTTTCTTGTCGGCCCAGGCGGTTCCGTATATGCGCTGCAACTGTTCGTTCTGCGCATCGCCGCGCCAGTAGGCGCCGGAAATGTGGGTCAGCCGGAAAGCTTTCAGGAAACGCGTATTGGGCACGTGCGGGCCACGGCACATGTCCACGTATTCCTGATGGAAGTACATGCCCATCTGCTGCACGTCGGGCATGTCCTCGATCAAACGGAGTTTGTAGTCTTCGCCCCGCTCCCGGAATATGCGGATCGCTTCGGCGCGCGGGGTCACCTTCTTGATGATGTCGTAATCCTCGTCGATCAGCTCGCGCATGCGCCGCTGGATCGCTTCCAGGTCTTCCGGAGTGAACGGGCGCTCGTACCAGATGTCGTAATAGAAGCCGTCCTCGATGACCGGACCGATCACCATCTTGGCGCCGGGATAGAGCTGTTTGACCGCGTGTCCGACCAGATGGGCGCAGGAGTGGCGGATGATTTCCACGCCCTCCTGATCCTTCGGCGTGATGACGCGCAGGGAAGCGTCATGATCGATCGGGTCACCGGCATCGACCAGCCGGCCGTCGACCTGCCCAGCCACGGTCGCCTTGGCCAATCCCGCACCAATGGACTGGGCGACATCCATCGCGCTGACCGGGTGTTCAAACTCGCGGCGGCGGCCGTCGGGAAGCGTAATCGTGATCATGTAGAAATACCTAAACGAACAACAGGGTAAGAACGAACGTGTGAAGCGGCCTGGCCGCAAGAAACCCGTTTGCCCAGACCAATAAAAGGCGCCACCTGGGCGCCCCGGATACCGGCTCCAGCCTGCGGGTCAATGATGTGACTGGGTAGTTGTCATGTCGCACACTCGGCCGGCGTTTCCACCGGTCACCTCTTGTCGTCGGTTCCAACCGCCGGCGCGGAATCGCCGGCAACCGCCGCATTCTAGCTTATGCCTGTCGCGCGCGCGCAAGTCCCGGAAGAGCCGGCGGGTCAAGGCAATCCGGTCCGGGGCCATGACTCCATGAGCCGGGCGGTCGTCGATGAGCATCCCGTACCGGATGGGAACGATCTCCCAGGCTTCCCTTTCGTGGGCGTTTTCGCAAGCGGTTTTCCGCAAATCCAAGGGGAAAACGGGCCATCTGATCCATCCTCGATTCGCGCAAAAACACCCCGCTCCGACGTTTTTTGCACGGGTGCCCGATGCGCAACCGGCTGGATTTGCAGATTTCCACACATTTTTTGCTGTTTTTCACCCATTGGCTCTTGGCTAAAACGAGACATTGCCCTACATTTCGCACAGCCGGCCGCAAGTCGGTGAAACAAATCACTTCTCCCTGTACGGAACCAATACGTTATGGCAAAGACCACGAAGAAAGCATCTGCGAAAAAAGCGCCTGCCAAAGCCGCCAAGAAAGTAGCTGCCAAGAAGCCAGCCGCCCCCGCCCCCGTCAAGCCGCTGAAGGAAGTGCTGAGCAAGTCCGCCCTGATCAAGCACCTGTCCGACTCCACTGGCGTCGTCTCCAAGGACATCAAGGCCGTGCTGGGCGCACTGGAAGACACCATCACCGGTTCTGTCAGCAAGAAGGGTGTGGGTGTGTTCACCCTGCCGGGCCTGTTCAAGGCCGTGGTGGTAAAGGTTCCGGCCAAGCCGAAGCGCAAGGGCATCAACCCGTTCACGAAGGAAGAAGTCGTATTCGCGGCCAAGCCGGCCACGGTCAAGGTCAAGCTGCGCGCATTGACCAAGCTGAAGAACGCGGCGCTCTGAGCGCCTGCTGTTTCCAGCCAGTTGCAGGAAGGGCGGCCATTGGCCGCCTTTCTTCTTTCCAGTTTCCAGTCACGGTGCATGCGTCGATCCGATGGCCAAGCATGGGCATGACCAGGACGACATCTTTTCCGGAATCAGGTTGCCGCCAACCCGTTTCATCGACCGCTTGCGCCAGCAGAACAACAGTTGATCCGAAACCGGCTCGATCCAGACCAGGAAAGCGGCAATCCGTTGCGATCGGATGCACAATGCGGGCTGTTCCGAACACACACCGACGAGGCCGGCCATGCCGAGATTGCGGTCGATACTGCCAATCCTGCTGATTGCGCTTGGATTCGCCAGTTGTTCCTGCCAGAAACAGGGCGATGCCACAAACGACAGGCCGGAAACCGGCTCCGCCTCGCCGCCATCGCGGGTGGAGACACCGCCACCTGCAACGCAAACCGGCCCGACAGACCAGTCCGCAGCTCCCGCCGACTATCTGTCCGATGCCGCCAAGCTGATACAGACCTATCTCAATGCCATGGTCGTACAGGACACCGGCAAGGCCGACGCACTCTGGTCCGGTGGCAAACCGCCGCCGGATCCCGGTGACGACCTGCTGCGCAAGCGCAAGGGGGAATTCGTCTCGGTGAGAATCATGAACGACGTGCCATTGCCGGTAGACGAGCAATCGCCACCACAATTGCTCGAAGTCCCGGTACGGTTACGGATCGAAACCGCCCAAGGCCTGCAGCGCGTGCACGGCTCCTACCGGCTGCGTTTCAAGCCCGCCGAGAATCCCAGCGCCGAGGGCAAGTGGGAGATCATCTCGGCCTCGCTGCAACCCGAATTGCGCTAGGCATGCAAAAGACCACCCGTGCAGGTCCCCGGCCTCCACCCGCCGGGGCGCATCGGCGTCAGGATTTACGCTTGGGCTGCAGCATCGTGCCCGTGCACTCCGGAGCGCCGCAGCGGCAGGCCCAGATATTCTTCAGGCGCGGCGTATGCCGTTCGCTCAAGGTGATCCCGTAGTTGTAGGTGAGCTCCTCGCCCGGCGCTATGTCCCGGATCGCCTCGATGAAAATGCGGTCCTTGCGGCGGTCCTCGCCCTCGGCCTCATCGGTCACGGCCTCGCAATTCGGCGCACAGCTGTGGTTGATCCAGCGCGCATCGTTGCCCTCCAGCGCGGCGTCGATCACGTAATCGTCATTGAGCGTGAACAGAAAGGTATGCCCGCTCTCGATATCGCCGCCGCGAGCCTGGTCGATCTCCTCGTGCGTGCACCGGCGGCCCTTGTATTCGATCACCCGTTCGCCCTTCTTGATCGGAGCAACGGCGAAGACGCCATTGCCATGTATCGGGGACTTGCGGGCAACGATTCTGCGGGCCATATGGATTCACTGCACTGATTCGGGGAATGCGTGATTCTCGCGCATCCGTCGGTCGAACGCACCAGTGCCGGACATTCGGCGGAGAGTGCTTTATCCGGCGCGCTCAAAAGAGTACAATTCCAGTCCTGATTTAACGGCGCCCCTTTCCATCATGCTCCGCATCACCAAGCTGACCGACTATGCCACTGTGGTCCTGACAGTACTTGCCACCCGCGCGGGGGAAATCCTGAGCGCGGCGGAACTGGCCGAATGCTCCGGGCTGGAACCGCCCACGGTCAGCAAGCTACTGAAACCCCTCGCCCAGGCTGGCCTGGTCGAAGGCCTGCGCGGCGTACGTGGCGGCTACCGCCTCAGTCGCGGGGCATCGGCCATCAGCCTGTTCGAGATCGTGGAAGCCATGGAGGGGCCGTTGGCGATGACCGAGTGCAGCCTGCACGAGAGCCAATGCGGCATCGCCGACAAATGCGGCGTCCGCGGCAACTGGCGGTTGATCAACGATGTGGTCGCCGACGCCCTGCGCAACGTTTCCCTGGCGCAGATGCTGCATCCCGTCGCCGCCGGTGCATCGCGACGACGATCGATCGACATCCGTGTCACTTCCAACTGATCCACCGAACCGTAGGCAGCCAATGGCCACCGAAAACGCAGAAATCCTGGAACGGCTACAACGCCGCTACGATGCCGGCTTCGTCACCGACATCGAAGCCGACTCGTTCCCCCCCGGCCTCGACGAAAATGTCGTCCGCGCCCTCTCGGCCAAGAAGCGCGAACCGGAGTGGATGACCGAATGGCGGGTGCATGCCTACCACAAATGGCTGACCATGCCGATGCCGCACTGGGCCAAGCTGAAGATCGCTCCGATCGACTTCCAGGCCATCAGCTATTACGCCGCGCCCAAGGCCAAGTACGCGTCCCTGGACGAAGTGCCCAAGGAACTGATCGAGACCTACGACAGGCTGGGCGTGCCATTGCACGAGCGGGCCAAGCTGGCCGGTGTCGCCGTGGACGCAGTGTTCGATTCCGTCTCGATCGGTACCACCTTCCGCAAGGAGCTGGCCGACAAGGGCATCATCTTCTGTTCGATGAGCGAGGCCATCCGCGAACATTCCAACCTGGTCCGCCGCTATCTCGGCACCGTGGTTCCGGTGGGCGACAACTATTTCGCCGCGCTGAACTCGGCGGTGTTCTCCGACGGCAGTTTCGTCTTCATTCCCAGCGGCGTGCGTTGCCCGATGGAACTCTCGACCTACTTTCGCATCAACGCCGACCATACCGGCCAGTTCGAGCGCACGCTGATCATTGCCGAGGACCGCTCCTACGTCTCCTATCTGGAGGGCTGCACCGCGCCGATGCGCGACGAAAACCAGTTGCACGCGGCCGTGGTCGAGCTGGTCGCGCTGGACGCTGCGGAAATCAAATATTCGACGGTGCAGAACTGGTATCCGGGCGACGAGGAAGGGCGCGGCGGCATCTACAACTTCGTGACCAAGCGCGGCGAATGCCGCGGCGCGCGCAGCAAGATCAGCTGGACCCAGGTCGAGACCGGCTCGGCCATCACCTGGAAATATCCGGGCTGCGTGCTGATCGGCGACGATTCATCCGGCGAATTCCACTCCGTGGCGTTGACCCATCACCATCAGCAGGCCGATACCGGCACCAAGATGATCCACATCGGCAAGCGCACCAAATCCAAGATCGTCAGCAAGGGCATCAGCGCCGGCCGTGGGCAGAACAGTTATCGCGGACTGGTCAAGGTGGAACGCTACGCCGAAGGCGCGCGCAACTACACCCAGTGCGACAGCCTATTGATCGGCAAGCGCTGCGGCGCGCATACCTTTCCCTATATCGAGGTCAAGAATCCGGGCGCCACCGTCGAACACGAGGCCACCACCTCCAAGATCAGCGACGACCAGATGTTCTATTGCCGCGCGCGCGGCATCAGCGACGAGGATGCTGTCAGCATGATCGTCGACGGTTTCTGCAAGCAGGTGTTCCGCGAGCTGCCGATGGAATTCGCGGTCGAGGCCAAGAAGCTGCTGGAAGTCTCGCTGGAAGGCTCGGCCGGATGAGCGGCGACATCGCATCGACGCAATCCGACTGTCTGTCGGGCGCTACCGACGATCTGAGCCGGCGCGGACAACAATCGCTCCGGAACTCCGACCGGAAACTCAACGGGGTCCACCGCACGGTCATGGCCCTGGCAACGGACGATCAGGCGCCACGATCACCGATCGCCCTCGCCGCATTCGGCGACAACCTGCGCGATGCGGACGTGGCCGCGAAGCTCCCCAATGGCGCCGGCTCCGTCACCGATGATCGGGCCATCGCGCCGATGCGCATCGATTCGTACAAAGCGCAACTCACCGATGAACGCCGTCACCGGCTCGAACTCCGGATCGATGGAACTCTAACAAGCCAATGACGACCCCCGCCATGCTCAAAATCGAAAACCTGCACGCCAGCGTCGCTGGCAAGGAAATCATCAAAGGACTGTCGCTGGAAGTGAACCCGGGCGAAGTCCACGCCATCATGGGTCCCAATGGAGCGGGCAAGTCCACGCTGGGCAACATCCTGGCCGGCCGCGACGGCTATGAAGTCACCGCTGGCCGCGTTCTCTTCGAGGGCCACGACCTGCTGGAGATGGCCCCGGAAAAGCGCGCGGCCAGCGGCGTATTCCTTGCCTTCCAGTACCCGGTGGAAATTCCCGGCGTCAACAACACCTACTTCCTTCGTTCCGCACTCAATGCGCAGCGCAAGACGCGCGGCGAATCCGAGCTGGATTCGGTGCAGTTCCTCAAGCTGGTCCGCGAGAAGCTGGAAGTGCTGCACCTGCGCGATGACCTGCTGCATCGCGGCGTTAATGAAGGTTTTTCCGGCGGCGAGAAGAAGCGCAACGAGATATTCCAGCTGGCCGTGCTCGAACCGAAACTGGCGATCCTCGACGAGACCGACTCGGGCCTGGACATCGATGCACTGCGGACCGTCGCCGAAGGCGTCAATGCGTTGCGGACCGCCCAGCGCGCCTTCCTGTTGATCACCCACTACCAGCGCCTGCTCGAATACATCAAACCGGACAAGGTGCATGTGCTGAGCGATGGCCGGATCGTGCAGACCGGTGGCCCCGAACTGGCGCTGGAACTGGAAACGCATGGCTATGCCTGGCTGAAGGACCGGATCGCGCCGGAGAAAGCGCCGTCATGAATCCCCTGCTCGAATCCTTCGCCACCGCCTTCGATGTCGATCCGGCGCGGCGCCCGCAACTGGACGACGCCATCCGCGACGGCTTGCCCGGCAGCCGCGACGAAGCGTGGAAATACACCTCGCTGCGTGCGCTGGAAAGACGCGGTTTCACCCCCGCCCGGGAGATTCCCGCGCTGGACCCGTCACTGCTGGCGGACATCCCTTCGCCGCGCATGGTCTTCGTCAACGGGCTTTACAGCGACGCCCTGTCCGATCTGTCGACATTGCCCAAGGGCATCGAGCTGGTGCAATTGTCGCAGCAGCTCGCCGGCAGGGATGCCTCGCCGCGGGAAGGACTGCCGCAACGCACCACTCATCCCCATACGGTATTGCAGCGTCGTTTCATGCATGCCAGGGAGGTCTTTGCCCGGCTCAACGGAGCGCTCGCCAACGAGGGCGTCCTGCTGTACGTCGGCAACGAGGTTCGCGCCGGGCGCCCCCTGCATCTGGTCTTCATCGCCGGCGAAGACACGACGGATCGCGCCTGGCATCATCGGCACCTGTTCGATATCCGTCACGAGGCGTCGCTGACCTTGCTGGAACACCACATCAGCGTCGGCGATGCGCCGCACCTGGGCAACACGGTCGTCCATGTCCACCTGAAACAGGGCGCCACGCTGCGCCATGCCCGCATCCAGAATCACGCCGCCGCGATGGTATCGCTGCTGCGCACCGACGCGGTGCTGGCAAGCGACTCCCACTACCAACGGCTGGATCTGGAACTGGGCGCGAAACTGACGAGGCACGAGCTCAATGTCCGCCTGGAGGGCGACAACGCCCGTCTGCAGGCCAATGGCGTGTTGCTGGGCAATGCGCTCCGCCATGTCGACACCCGACTGAGCATCGAACATATCGCCCGCAATACCGCATGCGAGCTGTCTTGGCGTGGCGTTGCCGGCGATCGCAGTCGCGTCGTGTTCCATGGCGGCATCCACATCCGCCAGAGCGCCGGCGGCAGCGATGCCAACCTGTCCAACAAGAATCTGCTGCTGTCCGCCGACGCGGAGGTCGATACCCAGCCGGTGCTGGAGATCGACGCCGACGAAGTCAAGGCGGCGCATGGCGCCACGGTGGGACAATTGGATCCCACCGCGTTGTTCTACCTGCGCTCCCGCGGCATTCCCGAGGCGCAGGCACAGCAGTTGCTGACCGCCGCGTTCTGCCGCGAACCCCTGGCGATCGGCGGCGAGGCCATCGCCGAAGCGCTGACCCGGCAACTGGACGGCTCGCTGGAAAAGGCCGGAATGGCATGAATCCGGTCAACCTCGGCAAGGGAGAAGAGAACATGCATACGGACGGCAATGGACGCGACTGGGAAGCGATCCGTACCGATTTCCCGTTGCTGGCCCGCGAGGTCAACGGCAAGCCGCTGATCTATTTCGACAACGCGAATACCGCGCAGAAACCAATCCCGGTCATTGCCGCCGTGGACGGGTTCTACCGCCGGCACAACGCCAATGTCGCCCGCGCCATGCATGCGCTCGGCGCGGAAGCCACCGATCTGTACGAAGACGCGCGCGAACGACTGGCGATGTTCTTCAACGTCCGCGCCGAGGATCTGGTGCTGTGCAGCGGCACCACTTTCGCGATCAATCTGGTGGCCTATTCCTGGGCGCTGCCACGGCTTCGACCGGGCGACACGATCCTGGTTTCGAGAATGGAGCACCACGCCAACATCGTGCCTTGGCAGTTGATTGCCGAACGCACCGGCGCGCGGATCGCCGTAGCCGAGATACTGCCGGACGGGCGGCTCGATCTGGATGCCCTGCGCAAGGCCATGACACCGGATGTGAAGCTGCTCGCCGTCGCCCACGTCTCCAATGTGCTGGGCACCGTCAATCCGGTCCGGGACATTTGCCGGGAAGCGCGCCGCCACGGAATCGTCACCGTCGTGGACGGTTCCCAGGCCGCGCCTCACCGCAAGGTTGACATCGCCGCCATCGGCTGCGATTTCTATGCCGTCACCGGCCACAAGATGTGCGGTCCGACCGGAACCGGCGCGCTGTGGGCGCGCAAGGAGCATTGGCGATCGATGCCACCCTTCATCGGCGGCGGCGAGATGATCAGGGAAGTACGTTTCGAAGGCACCGTGTTCAACGATCCGCCCTATCGGTTCGAGGCCGGCACGCCCAATATCGCCGGCTTCGCCGGTTTGGGCGCGGCCGTGGATTATCTCGATTCCGTCGGCCTGGACCGGATCGCAGCGCGCGAGAGCGAATTGCTCGCGCATGCCACCGAAGAACTGAACCGGATCGAAGGCCTGCGCATTCTCGGATCGGCCCCCGGCAAGGCGGCGGTCATCTCGTTCCTGATCGACGGCGCGCATGCGCACGATCTGGCCACCTTGCTCGATCTGGAAGGCATCGCCATCCGCTCGGGTCGGCACTGCGCGCATCCGCTGTTGCAGTATCTCGGGGTGGCCGCCGCTTGCCGCGCCTCGCTGGCGTTCTACAACACGCACGAGGAGATAGAGCGATTCGTTGCCGCGATCCAGAAGGCAAGACGGTTGCTGGGTTGATTCCGGCCGAATCGGCGCGACGATGCCGCTACCCGCCACACCCGCGCATGCCGTCGCCATGCGCCGACACCGGGAACACGACCTCTCCGACTTCGATTCGTCTCGAAGCCGCCCTTCCGGCTTCGGACAACAGACCGGTATCGCATCCTCGATGCGGGCCAAAGCGCGGAAACCGGCCGCATCGCCATGCGGAAATCCATTATCATGATCGGTCATGAGCAATCTGACTTTCCGCTCCGCGACACTCGCAGACATCCCCGCCCTCGTCGCCCTGGTCGCTTCCGCCTATCGCGGCGAAGTCAGCAGACAGGGCTGGACGACCGAGGCCGACATTCTCGATGGCCAGCGCGTCGACTCCGAGGGACTGCAGCACGACATCGAGCGTCCGCACAGCCGTATCCTGCTGGCCGAACGCGATGGCACACTGGTGGCCTGCGCCCATGTCGCGATCGAGGACGGGGCCGGTTATTTCGGCATGTTCGCGGTCAGCCCCGCCGAGCAGGGCGGCGGGCTGGGCACGCAGGTCATGCAGGAAGCCGAACGCATTGCCGGCAGGGAATGGAACCTGCCGCTGATGCGCATGACGGTCATCGATGTCCGGGACCGTCTCATTGCGTTTTACGAACGCCGCGGCTACGTCCGCACCGGCGTGAAGAAACCCTTTCCTTATGGCGACGAGCGTTACGGCATCCCCAAACGCGACGACTTGCGTTTTGAAGTGCTGGAGAAACCCTTATGAGCGAGAACTGGACCTTCGTATGCGCAACCGCCGAACTGCTGCCGGGAGAACTGAAAACCGCATTCGATGAAGTCACCGATGCGCCGATCGTGGTTTTCAATTACGACGGCGACTTCTATGCGCTGGAGGATCGCTGCAGTCACGAGGATTTCGAGCTGTCGATGGGCACGTTCGATCCCCGCGAAGGCAGCATCGAATGTCTTCTGCATGGCGCGCGTTTCGACGTACGCGATGGCCATGCCATGTGCGCGCCGGCCCACCTGCCGGTGGCCAAGTTTCCGGTGAAGGTCGAACACGGCGGGATCTGGACCCGCGACGACCGCGGCTGAGCCCCGCCTCCTTCGTATCCGGAACATGCATCGACGATTCCGCGGGGCGCTGCGCCGTCCCGCAATCCGTTCTATCACAGATCCACGCTTTCTTTGGCACTCCGGACAAGCTCCGGCAAGGCGGCGCATTCGCTTGCTGCCGGCAGCAGGCTTCCTTTCTTCCATTTTTCCTTTTGACGCTCTGGCAAAACCGGCGTCCGGACAGGCGGGGCTTCACGTCCCATCCGCAATCGCGGGCGTTGCTGAAACCTTCTTCTTCGGCCATGTCGCGCCGGCTTGCTCGCGGCATTTCCGCCTATTGCAAATGATAACGATTGCTAATAACATCCTGTCCCCAGCATGAACGCGATTTGCGGCTTCCCCTCCAACTGAAAACAGACAGGTACTGCCGCTGTACTTAACCCCTACGCGCATCCGCCAGCGACCTTGGACGGATGACGCGGGTACGCGCGTTTCCCTTTCCTGCATCCACATGGCCCACCCAACTCATGACCGCACGACTTTCGCCCCTCACTTCCGCATTGCTGATCTCGTTCCCCGCCTATGCCGCCGGCACCGCCTCGGCAAACGACGGTCTTTCCTCGAATACCACTACCCTGGACCCCCTGTACGTCCAGGGCACGCGCGTTCCTGTCGTTTCCAGTCCCAAAATCACCGCGCCACTGCTGGACACACCGCTTTCGGTGAATGTGATCCCGGAAGCCGTCATCGAACAGACCAATGCGGCCACGCTGCTGGAAGCCTTGCGTACCGTTCCCGGCATCACCTTCGGCGCGGGCGAAGGCGGCAATCCTAACGGCGACCGTCCCTTCATCCGCGGATTCGATTCCCAAAGCTCGTTGTTCGTCGATGGGGTTCGCAGTTCCGGATCGCAAAGCCGCGAAACCTTTGCCATCGATCAGATCGAAGTGACCAAGGGACCCTCGTCCGCCTACAGTGGCCGCGGCGCGGCCGGCGGCAGCGTCAACCTGGTCACCAAGACTCCGCAGTCCGAGGATTTCTTCCGTGGATCGCTGGGGCTGGGTACGGACAATTACGTTCGCGGCACGGTCGATATCAACGAAAACATCGGTGACCGGCTCGGGTTCCGCATGGCTGCCATGTTCCATCAGAACGACATCGCCGACCGCGGCGGTCCGGACAACAGCCGCTGGGGTATCGCGCCGTCGGTCGTCCTGGGCATGGGCGAGCCTACCAGCGTGACGCTCAGTTACTACCATCTGCAAAGCGACGATACGCCGGACAGCGGCGTGCCATACAACAACCCCTTTGCCGCGACCAGTCCGAACGCCCATCTCAATGGCAACGGCTCCCCGATCAAGGTGCCGCACGACACCTATTACGGTTTGTTCGCGCGCGATTACCAGGAGCAGAAGAACGACATCGGCACGATCAAGATCGAACACCGGTTCTCGAATTCGTTCCGGCTGCGGAATACCACCGTTTACGGCCGCTCGACCTATGACTACGTGTGGACGCAGCCCGACGACAGCCAGGGCAACTTCCTGGTCAACGATGGCATCTGGCGGCGTCAGAACAACCGCATCAGCGACACGACCAGCATCACCAACCAGACGGATTTCATCGGCGAGTTCAACACCGGCTCGATCACTCACAGCTTTGCCGCCGGTACCGAAATCTCCCGCGAGGAAACCGATCGCGACGGATATGCGTTCGCCCCGGCGCTGGGCGGCGCAACAGGCAACGGCGCCTGCAGCGGAAGCCACGGCGTGGGCGCTCCCTCGGATTACTGGTGCGCACCGGTCATCGACCCGGACCCGAACGCCCCCTGGGATGTCACGAAGACCCGCAACCACAATCCGACCACCATCACCACGCGGACCCGTTCGGCCTGGTTCTTCGACACGATCCATTTCAACGAACAGTGGCTGCTGAATCTCGGACTGCGCTACGACAACTTCAAGACCGCGTCGCTCAACATCGCCAAGGGCACGGGTGTCGTCACGCGGCTGCAGAACGATTCCAATTTCTGGAACTACCAGGCCGGCTTGGTATTCAAGCCCGTCGGAAACGGAAGCATCTACCTTTCATACGGCACTTCTTCCAATCCACCCGGCGTGGATGCGGGCGACGGCGCCGACGGTATCGCGATCACCAACCAGGATCTCGAGCCGGAGGACAGCCGCAACTACGAGCTGGGAACCAAGTGGGACCTGTTCGATGAGCGCGTTTCCTTCACCGCGGCGGTATTCCGTTCCGAGAAAACCAATGCGCGCGTCGCATTGGGAGGTCGCGGCAGCACCATGGTCAATGCGGGCAAGCAGCGTGTCGACGGTGTCGAGCTGAGCATCAGCGGCGCCATCACCGACAACTGGAACGTATTCGCCGGCTATACCTATCTGGACAGCGAGATCCTCGAAAGCGCCGCGTCGCAAGCGCCCACGATAGGCAACCGTTTTCCGAACACGCCCAAGAACAGCGCCAGCGTGTGGACCACCTATGCGGTCACGCCCCGCTTCATGATCGGCGGCGGCGCATTCTACATGGACAAGGTCTACGGCGATGTCGCCAATACCAAATGGGTTCCCTCGTATACGCGCTTCGACGCGATGGCGTCCTACGCTTTCTCGGACAACTACAGCGTGCAGTTGAATATCCAGAATCTGACCGACAAATACTATTACGACAAGGCCTATGCGTCGCATTATGCTTCGGTGGCGCCGGGACGCTCGGCCACGTTGACTTTCAGCTTCAGGTTCTGACCCTGTCTGGCGTCGTCCGTTCCGATCCCCGATCGGACGGGCGATGTCAAAGGATTCGTCCATGCTACTGCGTATTCCCAATGTCCTCACCCGTGAAGAAGTTCTCCATTTTCGCGAGCGCCTGAGCCAGGCAACCTGGGTCGACGGACTCGTCACCACGGGACATCAATCCGCGAAGGCCAAGGACAACCTGCAACTGCACGAGCAGGACCCGCTGGCACACGAACTGGGCACCCTGGTGTTGCAGGCGCTCGAACGGAATTCCACGTTCTTCTCGGCCGCGTTGCCGCTGCGCATCTACCCGCCCATGTTCAACTGCTATCGGGAAGGACAGACTTTCGGCTATCACGTCGACAACGCGATCCGCTATGACCGTACGCGGCAAGGACTGCCGCAGGCGATCCGTACCGATGTTTCTTCCACCCTGTTCCTGTGCGATCCGGACGAATACGACGGCGGCGAGCTCGTCATCGAAGACACATACGGCAACCAACGGGTGAAACTGCCAGCCGGAGACCTGGTGCTCTATCCCAGCACCAGCCTGCACAAAGTGACGCCCGTGACGCGAGGCGCGCGCATCGCGTCCTTCTTCTGGTCGCAAAGCCTGCTGCGCGACGATTCGCAGCGAAGGACATTGTTCGAGCTCGATCTTTCCATCCGCAGCCTGACACAGGAAGTCCCCGATCATCCGGCACTGGTGCAGTTGACCGGCGTTTACCACAATCTGCTGCGGCAATGGAGCAATGTCTGATCCCTCCAACGAGCCGGATATCGCCACGCTGACCGAACTGCTGCAACGGGGCGTCGAAACCGCTTTCCCGCGGATACTGTCGCTGGCGCAAAGTGGGCACGATGCAGCGCAGTTGCTGCTGGCGCAGATGTACATTGAAGGCAAAGGCGTCGAAGCCGATCCGGAAAGCGCTATGCACTGGTATGCCGTCGCGGCCAGCCACGGCAATGCGATGGCCATGAACATGGCCGGACGCTGTCACGAACTGGGCACGGGAACCACAGCCAACATGGAGCTGGCCGCGGTCTGGTACCGGCAGGCGGCCGAAGCGAAGCTGGACTGGGGGATGTACAACTACGCCAATATGCTGGCCACGGGTCGTGGCGTGAAGCAGGACCCATCCAAAGCATTGGAGCTCTACACTCAAGCGGCACACATGGGTCATGCCAAATCGATGAACCTGCTTGCCAGACATCTGGAAGAAGGCTGGGAAGTCCCCTCCGATCCGGAAGCCGCCTTGTACTGGTACAAGAAGTCGGCCGAGTCGGGCGATTTCCGTGGGCAAGCCAGTTACGCCTCCATATTGATGCATGCGGGCGCTGTCGATGAAGCGAGCCGCTGGCTGCGCCTGGCCTTGAGCCAGGGCAGCGCCTCCTTCATGTCGCACATCATTCCGGTCCTGGCGAGTTCCCCGCACGACCAGATTCGCGCGCTGGCGGCGGAATACGCCAGCGCATGATCGGATTTGCTCCACCTCCGGCCGGACTGACTGATTCCGAGCCAGTCGGTGCACGATTCCGGTTTCCCCGCAAATCGGAAAATTCCATACCCACCGTGTGCGAGGTGTCCATCCGAATTCGGAATCCCACGGGAAACCGGGCCGGATTTCCCTGAAACATCATTGAGAGTCATTCTCAACTGTGATGTAATTGCGGTCCCCTTGTTGCATGTGTCCGCCAGCCTTGCCACCTGCCTCCGATCTACCTCAGCAACAACGGCGCAGCTTCTGGATGCGCACTCTGCGCCAATGGCATTGGATCAGTTCCGCCGTTTGTCTGATTGGCATGTTGCTGTTCACGGTTACGGGGCTGACGCTGAATCATGCTTCGCGCATCGAGGCAAAACCGACCGTCACCCACCTGACTCTGCAATTGCCTCCGGCCCTGACGGACGAGCTTTCGATCCCCGATGACGACAAAGCGCCGTTGCCGGCCGCAGTGAGCGCATGGCTGGAGCAGCGGCTCCCCACTTCGATAGGTCGTCGCCCCGGAGAGTGGAGCGAAGGAGAGTTCTACCTGTCCATGCCGGGCCCCGGATCGGATGCATGGCTGAGTATCGACCTCGAAACAGGCTTCATCGAATACGAACGGACCGAACGCGGATGGGTCTCCCACTTCAATGACCTGCACAAGGGCCGCAATACCGGACCCGCCTGGCAATGGTTCATCGATATCTTCGCCGTGGCTTGCCTGGTGTCCTGCATCACCGGCCTGCTGCTGTTGCAGATGCACGCCGGTCAACGCTGGATCACCTGGCCGCTGCTCGGCCTCGGTCTGATCGTGCCTCTGCTGATCGCCCTGATTTTCATCCATTAGGAACTGACATATGCGCGTCACGCTCACCATTGCACTGACAGGGTTCCTCGTCGTTCCGGCCCATGCCGCCGAAATGGACGTCAGCATCCAGATCCCGGTATTGAACGTCGCCGAATATCATCGGCCCTATGTGGCCGTATGGCTGGAAGGCGCGGATCAGAAAGTCGCCGCCAACCTCGCCGTGTGGTACCTGCAGCGCAACACCAACGAAGGCCACGGCACCAAATGGCTGCCCGACCTGCGCCAATGGTGGCGCAAATCGGGCCGCTCGCTGTCGCTGCCGGTGGATGGCATCACCGGCCCCACCAAGCCGGTGGGCAAGCACACATTGCACTTCGATGACCGGCAGCCACAGCTCGCCGATCTCGCACCCGGCCAATACACCCTGATAGTCGAAGCCGTCCGCGAAGTCGGCGGCCGCGAACTGGTCAGGATTCCTTTTTCATGGCCCGCGCGATCCGCCGTCACGGCTTCGGCCCAAGGCGAAGCGGAACTGGGCACCATCGATCTGTCCATCACCCCCTGACCTCCACTCACATACTGGAATCGACCATGAAACATTTTCTCGTCGTCCTCGCTCTGCTGGCCACCACGCTTCCGTTCTCCGCTTCGGCGCACAAGGCATGGCTGCAGCCTTCGCAAACCGTCATCGCCGGCGAAGCTCCCTGGATCACGGTAGACGCCGCCGTCTCCAACGACCTGTTCTATTTCAACCATGTGCCGATCCGCCTGGACAATCTGAAGATCACCGCGCCGGACGGAACCCAGGTCCAGGCCCGGAACCCGGCTGCCGGGAAATACCGCAGCGTCTTCGATGTCGAGCTGACGCAGCAAGGCACCTACAAGCTGGCCGTCGTCAACGAAGGGCTTTTCGCCAGTTGGAAGGAAGACGGAAAACCGCGTCGCTGGCGCGGAACGCCCGAGAGATTCGCCCAGGAAGTACCGCAGACGGCGGAGGACCTGAACGTGTCCCAGACCGTCGGTCGCATCGAAACCTATGTCACCAACGGCGCTCCGAACCAGACCGTATTCCAGCCGACCAACCGCGGCATCGAACTGGTTCCGGTCACTCATCCCAATGATCTGTTTGCCGGCGAAGAGGCCAGGTTCCGTGTCCTGATCGATGGCCAGCCGGCTCCGGAGCTGGAATTCGAAATCGTTCGCGGCGGCACTCGCTATCGCAATGCTCAGGACGAGATCAAGGTATCGACCGACGCGCGCGGCGAATTCAGCGTAACCTGGCCGGAGCCGGGAATGTACTGGCTGGAAACCGGCAGCCGTGACGACAAGACCACCTTCCAGCAGGCCAGGCAGCGCCGACTGAGCTACGTCGTTACGCTTGAGGTTTTGCCCCAGTAAGCACCGGAAACGTCATGCTCGCCAGCCACGCACCCGCATCCGATGCAATCGCCACCTTGGGTGGGCAGAGCATGGGAACCTCCTGGTCCGCCAAGCTTGTGCTGCCCAGGCGCGACGATATGCATAGATGGCACATGACCATCCAGACATGCCTGGATACCGTGGTGGCGCAAATGAGCCACTGGGAACCGGATTCCGATCTGAGCCGTTTCAACCGCGCATCGGCAGGCACATGGCATGTGCTGCCTGCCGATTTCCTCTGCGTTCTGAACTGTGCCATCGATATCGCCCGGAAAAGCGACGGAGCCTACGACCCAACGGTGGGCCCGCTGGTGGCGCTGTGGGGCTTCGGCCCGGCTCAGGGTCCTCATCGGGTTCCCGCTGCGGACATGCTGGATGCCGTGCGGCAACAGGTGGGCTGGCAGCGCATCCAGATCGACGAGAAGAATTTCAGAATATTGCAGCCGGGCGCACTGCACCTGGATTTCTCCGCCATCGCCAAGGGATACGCGGTGGACCTGGTCGTCCACCGGCTCCGCGCCGCCGGCATCGCATCGGCATTGGTGGAGGTAGGCGGCGAGATCCACGGCTTCGGCACCAAGCCCGATGGCAGCGCCTGGCAGGTGCTGATCGAAGCGACTCCGGACGAATCCGCCGATGAACGGTTCACTCCCCGCATCGTTTCCCTTGCGGAAGACAGCCTCGCCACATCGGGCGATCGCTGGCACCGCTTCCATCAGGATGGCCACAGCTACTCGCATACTTTCGACCCCAGGACCGGCACGACGGTGAAACAGGTCGATACCGCCGTGACCGTCCTTGCCTCCGACACCATGCGCGCCGATGCATGGGCGACGGCACTGATGGTCATGGAGATGGAGCATGGACTCTCTTTCGCGGAAGAACACGGTCTCGCGGCACGCTTCGTGCGAGCAAACGGCAGCGGTATCGAAGAGGCGATGACCCGTTCCTTTCAGGCCAGATTGACTCGATGACGGGCGCTTTCTCCCGAAAGCGCCATGCGGTGCTGCCAATCCTGGGCAACCTTCTGGCCTGCTTCGTGCTGGCGCTTGTCGGAGTCTTCTTTTTCAGCCTGCACGGTGACACTTGGTGGACCGGAAAGCCATCCGCAATCCGGATCGGAACCGCGGTTGCCTGTATCCTGTTCTACATGGGATTCTGTACTTGGTTCTTCGAACGGCGCCGCAAATCGAACACGTCGAACAATATTGCCGACCCATCCACCATCCTGGTCGTATGGGCAAGCCAGAACGGATTCGCACGGGAACTGGCCGAACGCACCGCCGCCGCACTGACAACCGCAGGCCGTTCGGCATCGTTGCTGCCGCTGGACCAACTGAATCGCAGGACAATCGAAAAAGCGGCCCGAATCCTGTTTGTCGCCAGCACGACCGGGGAAGGTTCTTCGCCGGATCATGCACTCGGATTCATCCGCGACACCATGGCAAAACCAGTCGACCTGAACCATTTGCACTACTCGGTGCTGGCTTTGGGCAATCGCGAATATGGCAACTTCTGCGCCTTCGGTCATCGTATCGACAACTGGCTTCGCGACCATGGCGCGCTTTCCCTGTTCGACTTGATCGAAGTCGATGACATCGATGCGGATGCGATCCGCAGCTGGCAATACCATGTCAACCGGCTTGCGGAAATCAAGGATCAAGCCGATTGGTTGCCCATGACCTACCAGAATTGGCGACTGGTCGAGCGCCGCTGTTTGAATCCCGGAAGCCTCGGTAATCCCGTATTCCATATTGCCCTGCGGCCCGGAGGCGTGTCTTTGCCCGACTGGCAAGCCGGCGATATCCTCGAAGTCAGTCCACGCCATGCCGGAAAAACCGTTGCGGACTATCTGACCCGACACGGGATGGACGGTGAGGTACTGGTCGATATCGATGGCCATGAAGTCCGCCTGTCCGAAATCCTGTCTCGATCCCATTTGCCGAGCGAAAGCGAATTGCCTGCCCAGTTGAAACCGCAGACGCTGGCCGGCTTGCTCCATCCGTTGCCGCATCGCGAATATTCCATTGCGTCGCTTCCTGACGATGGTTCCCTTTGGCTGCTGGTTCGATGGATGCCCTATCCCGATGGCCGTCCGGGCCTGGGAAGCGGCTGGCTCTGCGAACATGCGCCACTGGATGGCGACATCGCCGTCCGGGTACGCAGCAATCCCAACTTCCACGCGCCGGATCCGGACAAACCCATGATCCTGATTGGAAACGGCACCGGCATTGCCAGTTTGCGCTCTCTGCTCAAGGCGCGAATTGCAGCCGGTTCACGCAACAACTGGCTCGTGTTTGGCGAACGCCAATCGGAGCGGGACTTCTTCTATCAGGAAGAAATCGAGACATGGCAGGCACAAGGCTGGTTGATGCGATTGGATCTGGCTTTCTCCCGCGACACGGACGAAAAACGCTATGTCCAGCATCCGCTTCAGGAGGCTGGCCCGACGTTGCAGGAGTGGGTGAAACAGAACGCTTCCCTTTATGTCTGCGGAAGCCTGGAAGGCATGGCGCCCGCCGTTGACGCTGTGCTCGATTCCCTGCTGGGAATACCCGTCAAAGAGCGACTGCTTGCCGAACGGCGATATCGCCGGGACGTGTATTGAACCATCCTTGCATTCAGTCCGGATGCGTGCGTGGCCTGCATCAAAAAAGAAAGGGCTGTCGTAGATAAGGCCGGGTATAAGCGGATGGAATGAGCTTGAACCGCTGCAAATCAAGCCCTGAAGCGCGGTCCCGACAGAACGGGTTCCTCGTGCTCGAAGCGACCGCCTGTCCCGCAACCAGCGTGCGGGGTCTGAAATCCAGCCTTGATCTACGACAGACTCCAAAAGAAAGACCTCGCCACATTGACCCCCTCCCCATATTAGGTCCGAGCGAAACTGGAAAATTCGGCTTTGGGTTGCGGAGTGAATCGGGCGGCGAACTCGGCTGGCGGGACATCGCCGATGGACGAGTGCGTCCGGA
>JAISFF010000072.1 GCA_031263725.1 Lysobacteraceae bacterium
CCCAGCGACTCCAGCAACTTGCGATCCAGCATCTCCCCGCTCCTGATGGCAAATACCAGCCATCAAGAGTACGAAAACTTGCCAAACCCCTCCTCGCTATTCTGCGATGAACCTAAAAAGGGGGGGGGGGATTATCGTCGTTCGCCATCGAACAAAAATCCCGCCACCACCTTGCGGTTTTCGCTGGCTAGGATCAGATAGGTGCGCGCAGCGGCGGGGTTGTTCATCGCTTCCAGGCCGATCCCCTGGCTGAGGCAGGCGGCCATGACCACGGGAGACGGGAATATCTGGATGCTTCCGGTGCCCAGGACGATCAGTTCGGGCGATAGCGCCAATAATGGCTGCAGATGTTCGGGCGTCATGGTTGCCGCATTTGCGGCATTCCAGTTTTCGATCAGCGTATCCGGAGCCAGGATGAAACTGTGTGTCAGGATCTGGTCATTGACCTGCGCGCCGCCGCCGCCGGCGGAACGCAACACATATTGATAGTCGGGACGTTCCTGGACGAGTTGCATGGCGATGATTCGAGGTTTCGGACCGGGGGCGAGCATTGCGCTTCGGTCGCGCGGTCATGACAAGAAAGGATGAATGGGCGCGGTCGAGCCGATGTAACGGTCCACTTGCCTGCGTGGAACAACCGGCTTGGAATCAGGCGCGCGGCAACACGATCTGCGGCTTTTCCTTGTTGGGCCGGTACAGGATCGCGGTATGACCGATGCGCTGCACCAAGGCGGCGCCGGAACGCTTGACCAGGTCGGCGATCATGGCGTCGCGGTTGTCGCGGTCTTCGGCTGCGATCTTGATCTTGACCAGTTCGTGATGCTCCAGGGTCTGGTCCAGTTCGGCCAGCAGGGCATCGGTGATCCCTTTGCCGCCCACCTGCAACCATGCTTTGAGGTCGTGGGCCTGTCCGCGGAGAAAACGGATCTGGACGTTGTTGAGGACTGCGGACATGGTGCATTACGGTGTGTTAAGGGGCGGACAGGGTATCATGGCGCCTCTTTTTTCCATCCCCTCGCATGTCCCGCAGCAAAAGTAGCCACCGCTGGCTCCGCGAGCATTTCAGCGATCCGTACGTGAAGAAGGCGCAGGCCGAGGGCATGCGCTCGCGTGCGGTGTACAAGCTCGAGGAACTGCTGCAGCGCGATCGCCTGCTGAAGCCGGGCATGGTGGTGGTGGATCTGGGCGCCGCGCCGGGTGGCTGGGCGCAGTATGTGCGCAAGGCGTTGGGCGAAAGTGGCCGGGTGCTGGCGTTGGACATCCTGGAGATGCCGTCATTGGCCGGGGTCGAATTCCTGCATGGCGATTTCCGCGAGGATGAAGTGCTGGCCCGGCTGGAAGCCATGCTGGGGGATGAACCGGTCGATCTTGTGCTTTCGGACATGGCGCCCAATATGAGTGGCGTGGAAGCGGTGGATCAGCCGCGCGCGATGTATCTGGCCGAACTGGCGATGGATTTTGCCGACAAGCGCTTGCGGCCGGGCGGCGCGTTCATGATCAAGCTGTTCCATGGCGTCGGTTTTGATGGCTATGTGAAGGAACTGCGCCGCCGTTATGACAAGGTCGCCATACGCAAGCCTGCCGCATCGCGACAACGTTCGTCGGAGGTCTATGCGCTGGGTCAGGGCAAACGTTTCCAACCAAGCAATTAACAGGTACGCATGCGACAATCCTTGGCATGCATGCACAGAATGAGCATCAAGGAAACACACCGGAGTCGATGAAAGCATGAACGACTGGACCAAAAATCTGATGTTATGGGTGGTCGTCGCCGTCGTATTGATGGTGGTGTTCCAGAGTTTCTCGCCGCGCATGGGCGCCGACAGCGCCACCGGTGGCGGCCAGATCACCTATTCGCAGTTCCTCCAGGAAGTGGACAACGACCGCATCAAATCGGTCGAGTTCACCGACGAGGGCGCTTTCCCGGTCAACACGATCCGCTTCGAACGCGGCGACGGCACCAGTGGACTGGTCTACGGCCCGCGCGACGACAAGCTGATCGACGTGCTGTACACGAAGAAGGTCGATATCGTCCAGCAGAAGCCGTCCACCGGCCCCGGATTCCTGGTGATCCTGCTGAACTTCCTGCCGGTGCTGCTGATCATCGGCTTCTGGATTTTCATCATGCGGCAGATGCAGGGTGGCGGCGGCGGCGCCAAGGGCGCGATGTCGTTCGGCCGTTCCCGCGCCAAGCTGCAGGGCGAGGACCAGATCAAGGTCACGTTCGCCGACATCGCCGGTTGCGACGAGGCGAAGGAAGAAGTCGGCGAACTGGTCGAGTTTCTGCGCGATCCCTCCAAGTTCACCCGGCTGGGCGGCAAGATTCCGCGCGGCGTATTGATGGTCGGTCCTCCGGGCACTGGCAAGACGCTGCTGGCGCGCGCGATCGCCGGCGAGGCCAAGGTGCCGTTCTTCTCGATTTCCGGTTCCGATTTCGTCGAAATGTTCGTCGGCGTCGGCGCCAGCCGCGTCCGCGACATGTTCGATCAGGCCAAGAAGCATGCACCCTGCATCATCTTCATCGACGAAATCGATGCGGTCGGCCGTCATCGCGGCGCCGGTCTGGGCGGTGGCCATGACGAGCGCGAGCAGACGCTGAACCAACTGCTGGTCGAAATGGACGGCTTCGAGGGAGGCGAGGGCGTGATCGTCATCGCCGCGACCAACCGTCCCGACGTGCTGGATCCGGCGTTGCTGCGACCGGGCCGTTTCGACCGCCAGGTCGTGGTCGGCCTGCCCGATGTCAAGGGCCGCGAGCACATCCTCAAGGTGCATATGCGCAAGCTGCCGCTGGCCGGCGATGTGCAGCCGATGGTCATCGCGCGCGGCACGCCGGGCTTCTCCGGCGCCGACCTGGCCAATCTCTGCAACGAAGCGGCGCTGTTCGCTGCGCGCGAGAACGCCAAGGAAGTGCGGATGGAGCATTTCGACCGTGCCCGCGACAAGATCCTGATGGGTGCCGAGCGTCGCTCGATGGCCATGAGCGAAAGCGAGAAGACATTGACCGCCTATCACGAGGCCGGCCATGCCATCGTCGGGCGTCTGGTTCCCGAGCACGATCCGGTCTACAAGGTCACCATCATTCCGCGCGGTCGTGCGCTCGGCGTGACGATGTACCTGCCGGAAGGCGACAAGTACAGCTACAACCGCACCGCGATCGAATCGCAGCTGTGCTCGCTGTACGGCGGCCGCATCGCCGAGGAGCTGATCTTCGGCGGGGACAAGGTCACCACCGGCGCTTCCAACGACATCGAACGCGCCACGCAGATGGCCCGCAACATGGTCACCAAATGGGGTCTGTCGGACGAAATGGGTCCGGTGGCTTACGGTGAGAACGAGGATGAAGTCTTCCTCGGCCGCGCCGTGACCCAGCACAAGAACGTGTCCGAGGATACCGCGCGCAAGATCGATACCGTGGTGCGGTCGATCCTGGGCAAGGCTTATGACCGCACGCGCCAGATACTGACCGAGAATCTGGACAAGTTGCATGCGATGGCCAAGGCGCTGTTGCAGTACGAAACCATCGACGCGCCGCAGATCGACGCGATCATGGAAGGACGCGAGCCGCCGCCGCCGTCCGGCTGGGCCAGCCGCTCCGAGAAGGATGACGGCGACACCAGTGGCTCGCACCCGTTGCCCAGCGTGGGTGGGCCTGCGGCCCAGACCTGATCCGGCAATGCCGGGATTCGATCCGGCAAAAGTGTGCCCGATATGGAGGCGAGGGATCGATTCCCGCATGTTCAGAAAAACTCCTGGCCACCGGATGCTGGATGACTGCCGTCGCCAACGGAGCATTCGCGGCGCGTTCCGCGAATTGCCTGGCGCCGCCGCAGAAAGGAATGGGCGTGATGCAGGACGGTGGCAGGCGATACTCTGCTATCGTTGCCGCTGCACCGGTACCTGGCAGCACAGCTTGCTCGGGCGGCTCTTTTCACCATAGGACAACACATGCTCGACACCACTCCGCAGATCGATTGCACTGGACGCATTCTCAAACTCGATCGCCCCCGGGTCATGGGCATCGTCAATGTCACGCCGGACTCGTTCTCCGATGGCGGGCGACACGCCACGATGGAGCAGGCCATCGCGCACGGGATGCGACTGGTGGAGGAGGGAGCCGACATTCTGGATGTCGGCGGCGAATCGACCCGGCCGGGATCGGAGCCGGTGCCGGTGGACGAGGAGCTGCGCCGGGTGTTGCCGGTGATCGAAGTGCTGGCGAAGCGGACTGCGGTGCCAATCAGCATCGACACATTCAAGCCGGAAGTGATGGAAGCGACGGTGGCGGCAGGTGCCGGCATCATCAATGATATCTACGGCCTGCGCCGTGACGGTGCGCTGGAGATGGCGGCGCGCCTGCGTGTGCCGGTGATCCTGATGCACATGCGGGGCGAGCCCGGCTCGATGCAGGATGCGCCGCAATATGACGATGTCGTCGGCGAAGTGTACCGGTTCCTCGCCGAACGCATCTTCGCTGCGGAAATGGCCGGTATCGAACGCAAGCGCATCATCGTCGATCCGGGATTCGGTTTCGGCAAAAGCCTGGACCACAATCTGCAGTTGCTGGCGCAGTTGCAGCGGTTCACGGAACTGGGCGTGCCGGTGCTGGCCGGCCTGTCGCGCAAGCGCGGCATCGGCGAGCTGACCGGACGCAAGCTGCCCGCCGATCGCGTCGCCGGTTCGGTGGCGGCGCACCTGATCGCGGCGCAACGCGGCGCGGGCATTGTTCGCGTGCACGATGTGGCGGCCACGGTCGATGCATTGAAGGTCTGGAATGCGGTGGCCGCGCAATCGATGCCGAAAGCCAGGTCGACATCGCCGGCGATCGGCTGGCCGGACGACGAATGACGGAAACAGGTTTTGCACACCACCGACGGGCGCGAATCCGCTCCCAACCGGCCTCGTCAGCAGGTTGAATGCGACGAGGACGGAATCGGGCATCTGGTGGTGTCCCGGTTTGAATTTGTCGCTTCTTTACTCGCATTCCGATCGGGGCGGGGGATTTCGCATTCCCGCCGGCGGTGTCCGTGCCAGCCTGAATTTCAAACTGGGACACTCCCCGGCATCTGCTAGTCTTGCCGTTTTCTCCACAACCATGTGCTCATGATTGCCGACGCCCCCCTGATCGTCACTTTCGTGGTCTATCTGGCGGCCATGATCGGTATCGGATTCTGGGCATGGCGTTCCACGCGGGATTTCGACGATTACATTCTCGGTGGCCGTTCGCTAGGTAGTTTCGTCACCGCGATGTCGGCGGGCGCATCGGACATGAGCGGCTGGCTGCTGATGGGATTGCCGGGCGCGCTGTACCTGACCGGCCTGGCCGAGGCCTGGATCGCGATCGGCCTGGTCGTTGGCGCCTGGCTGAACTGGCGCTATGTGGCCGGACCCCTGCGGGTCTATACCGAGCGCAGCGAAAACGCGCTGACCTTGCCGGACTATTTCACGCATCGCTTCGCCGACGGCAGCCGGATGCTGCGGATCCTGTCGGCGCTGGTGATCCTGGTGTTCTTCACCGTGTATTGCGCTTCCGGCATCGTCGCCGGGGCGAAACTGTTCCAGAGCGCGTTCGGCGTCTCCTATGGCACGGCGATCTGGCTCGGCGCGGGCGCAACGATTCTGTATACCTTCATCGGCGGTTTTCTCGCCGTCAGCTGGACTGATACCGTGCAGGCGACGCTGATGATCTTCGCGTTGCTGCTGACGCCGATGTTGGCGATCGTCAGCATCGGCGGACCGGACGAAATGGTGTCGCTCATCGAGCAGGTCGATCCGGCCAGGCTGCAATGGATCGGCGCCGGTGGCGTTCTGGCGGTGGTTTCCGCCGCCGCCTGGGGGCTGGGCTATTTCGGCCAGCCGCATATCCTCGCGCGTTTCATGGCCGCCGAGAGTCTGCAGACCATTCCCAAGGCGCGGCGCATCTCGATCACCTGGATGGCGCTGTGCCTGTCGGGCGCGGTGATCGTCGGACTGGCGGGCATCGCGTATTACTCGGTACATCCGCAGACGATCGATCTCAACGGCAAGGAAAACGCCGAGCGCGTCTTCATCGCGCTGGCG
Organism: Lysobacteraceae bacterium; assembly: GCA_031263725.1. Lineage (GTDB taxonomy): Bacteria > Pseudomonadota > Gammaproteobacteria > Xanthomonadales > Xanthomonadaceae > JAITWM01. Next base: position 6,061 of record JAISFF010000072.1, read on the forward strand.
CGAGGCATTCTCGATCCCTGGATGGCCGGCATCGTGTTGTCGGCGATCCTGGCGGCGATCCTGAGCACGCTTTCATGCCAGTTGCTGGTCTGCTCCAGCGCATTGACCGAGGATTTCTATCGCGGCCTGTTCCGGCCGGGTGCCAGGCAGTGCGAGCTGGTGTGGTTCGGACGCATCATGGTATTGCTGGTGGTGACCTCCTCCCTGTAATTTGGACCATCCAGAAGTAGAGGATTCGGCGATACTCAGGCCCAAGGAGGCCCGTCGCCATGAAGAAGTCGAAGTTCACCGAAGAGCAGATCGCATTCG
>JAISFF010000075.1 GCA_031263725.1 Lysobacteraceae bacterium
TGTCCTGGTGGATGGGAAGTGAGAATGGACGGCATCGTCGGACCTACGGGAAGCGGGCCGAAGACGGGATGATTCATTGGTGGTCTGCAAGCGGTCCGGGAAAGATGTTTTCGCGCAAATGGGGATATTGTTCCCGGACATTCCAGAAAATCTAAATGCTTCCTAAATTCCAAGCGGCATACATCTGGGGGCAACTTTGGGGGCAATTTGGTCAGCTATATACTTTTTATTTCTTTATTATCAATAAGTTAATAATAATATTCGATGCCTACTGGCTCATTGCTTGCGCTGGCGCGTCGGTACAGTGGCGGTACACGAGCCCTGTTCTGGAGCAACCGAATGGCGACCATCGTCAAGGCACCCTCAGCACGTGGAAGGCGGTCCCCACCGCCTTGATCGGCTGCTTGCCTCTCGACCAATATTGTAGTAACGTACCTACAAATGATTGATGCCGGAGGTGCCCTATGACCATCACAACCCTATCCAGTCGGGAGCTGAATCAGGACGTGACGCGCGCAAAGAAGGCCACCAAGAGCGGTCCGGTGTTTATCACGGATCGCGGCAAGCCTGCGCACGTACTGTTGAGCTTCGAGGACTATCAGCGGCTGACGAAACAGCGGCGCAACATTGCCGATGCGCTGGCGATGCCGGGCGTTGCGGACATCGAGTTTGAGCCGCCGCGCGTGACTATTGGAGCCCGGTCGGCTGATCTCTCATGATGTACGTGCTCGATACCAACGTGCTGTCGGAACTGCGCAAGGTACGACTTGGCAAGGCCGATGCGAATGTGACGGCATGGACGGAAAGCGTTGATGCCGCCGACCTCTTCGTATCGGCCATCACCATCATGGAGTTGGAGCTTGGCGTTCTGTCGATTGAACGCAAGGACGCTACCCAGGGGGCCATGCTGCGCGGGTGGTTGGAGCAGCACGTATTACCCGAGTTCTCCGGACGCACATTGTCTATTGATACCGCTGTGGCGCAGCGCTGCGCTCGGTTGCATGTACCAGACAAGCGCGGCGAGCGTGATGCGCTCATCGCGGCTACGGCACTGGTGCACGGCATGGCGGTGGTCACGCGCAACGTGGCCGATTTCGAGCCTACGGGAGTGACCATCGTCAATCCGTGGGAGTCGTCGCCATGACCGTCTACGAGTTCAAGATTACCCTGGATAGCGGTACTCCAGCGGTACAGCGCCTAGTTTTCCCCGCCTTCGCCAAGCTGCGCTAAACTGCTGTCGCAGTTTACTTTTTTGTTCTGTAGCTTGCGCTCCCCTATGCTTGATTTTCCTAGGCATAGTGCGTTGGCGACGAACTTATAATCGATCGGTCGCAGGTTCAAGTCCTGCTGGGCCACCAATTTTAGAAGCCCCGTTAGTCGGGGCTCTCTTCTTTACTGGAAAGTGTGCGCACCGACATTGAACGCGGTGTCGAAGTCGATGCCGGACGGGTTCGTGGTGACGAACCCACAGGAATCGGTGCTGGTGACATGGAAGGTGTCGGTCTGCTGTGCCTGTGCGGCACCGCAAGAGCCGATGGCGGGAAGGCGCCGGCTTTGTCGACAGCGGCGAAGATGTACGCATACAATTCCGTGCGGAACCCGACGGTCTGGCAAGCGATCGCACCGGACCACTCATGTGAAGAATTCTCGAGACTTTCGGTTCGGATGATTTCTGCTGCGATGTCCAGCTTCGGCAAGTGGTGGCGCTTCCTTTAGGAAGCGGCTTGTCGTCGTGGCGTCGCGCCACACCTTGCCGCCGGACGGGCAGGCAAGGTTGATCGGCTATTTCCCGGCACGGCGGCTCCCGATACAGGAGACTGCTTCGATGCCCCAGCCACTTTTCCCCGGATTGCCCGATTGTCCCCGCCGCCTGTCTCGATGGCGTCGATGCGGGAGCCGTGGGGCGCGTATGTCATGACATTCCGCAGCCCGCGATCCGATCGTTCGCCGGTGACGGATCCGATGCTGGGCCGAAGGGCGCAGTGGACGGGGCGTGGAATAAAATCTCCGTATTCAATGGGACAAATACATGTCTATTCTGGTAATCGATAACTACGACAGTTTCACTTACAACCTCGTGCAGTATCTGCAAGCGCTGGGGGCCGAGGTCAAGGTGGTGCGCAACGATGCGATGACGCTCGACGAGGTCGAAAAGCTGGCTCCCGAGCGTGTGGTCATTTCACCGGGTCCGGGAACTCCCGACGAGGCCGGGATCTCGATCGGTCTGATCGAAAGACTGGGACCGACCGTGCCTGTCCTGGGGGTTTGCCTGGGCCATCAGAGCATCGGTCAGGCGTATGGTGGGCGCGTGATTCGCGCCGGGCGCATCATGCATGGAAAGACATCGCCGATCCGGCATCGCGGTCAGGGCGTGTTCGCGGGATTGCCCGATGGTTACGAGGCCACCCGCTATCACTCGCTGGTGGTGGAACGCGAATCGCTGCCGGATTGCCTGGAAGTGACGGCCTGGACCGAAAACGACGATGGGTCGTTCGAGGAAATCATGGGTCTGCGGCATCGCGAGCATCCTGTCGAGGGCGTGCAGTTCCATCCGGAATCGATCCTGACCGAATACGGACAGTCGTTGCTGAAGAATTTTCTGGATCGCTGAAAGGCGAAATGCTTCCACGCTTGTCGCAGGCATCCGGCATGTCCGGATGCCTGCCGCAGATGTGCTGTGCCTTGCGAAGCGGCGGGTGCGCCGCAGTACATGAACGCGGGCATGACCGTCACCGCCTTCCTGGCAGTGACGGTGTCGTGCCGGGCCGGACTCAGGCGGTCCCGGTCGCGGCAGCGCGCAATTCCCGCGCCGCTCCGACCATCGCTTCCAGCGCCGCGCGGGTCTCGGGCCATCCGCGCGTTTTCAGGCCGCAGTCCGGATTGACCCACAACTGCCGCGGATCGAGAACGGCGCTGGCTTTCCGCAACAGGTCCGCCATTTCTCCGGCATCGGGCACGCGCGGCGAGTGGATGTCGTAGACGCCCGGACCGATCTGTGCGGGATAGCGGAACTGCACGAATGCATCCAGCAGCTCCATCCGCGAACGCGATGTCTCGATCGAGATCACATCCGCATCCATCGCCGCGAAGGCATCGATGATGTCGTTGAATTCGGAGTAGCACATATGGGTGTGGATCTGGGTCCGGTCGTCCACGCCCGAGGCGCTGATACGGAAGCATTCCACCGCCCAATCCAGATAGGCCGGCCAGTCGGCGCGGCGCAAAGGCAGGCCTTCGCGGATCGCCGGCTCGTCTATCTGGATGACGCCGATGCCGGCTTTCTCCAGGTCGGTGACTTCGTCGCGCAGGGCCAGCGCGATCTGGCGGCAAGTCTGCGCGCGCGGCTGGTCGTCGCGGACGAACGACCATTGCAGCACTGTGACCGGACCGGTCAGCATGCCTTTCATGGGTTTGTCGGTCAGCGATTGGGCGTATTGCGACCACGGTACCGTCATCGCCGCCGGACGCGAGACATCGCCGTAGATGACGGGCGGCTTGACGCAGCGCGAACCGTAGCTTTGCACCCAGCCGTTCCTGGTGAAAGCGAAGCCGTCGAGTTGCTCGCCGAAGTATTCCACCATGTCGTTGCGTTCGAATTCCCCGTGCACCAGAACATCCAGGCCGATTTCCTCCTGGAAACGCACGCATTTCTCGATTTCGGCAGCCAGGAAGGCATCGTAATCGGCATCGCTGACCTTTCCGGATTTGTTGCGCGCGCGTGCGAGACGCACTTCCTGCGTCTGTGGAAACGAGCCGATCGTGGTAGTGGGATAGTCGGGAAGGTTCAGCGCCGAGCGCTGTGCGGCGCGGCGGACGGGATAAGCGGATTGCCGCCTGGAAGTGGCATCGTCGATGGCGGCCAGGCGCGCGGCGACTGCGGGTTTGTGCACCTTGGCCGAATCGCGCCGCTGTTGCAGCTGGCCGCGTGCGGCTTGGAGCGCTGTCTCCGTCCCGGGGCGGCCTGCCAATGCCCCGGCGAGGACGGCCAGTTCTTCCAGTTTCTGCCGTGCGAACGCCAGCCAGGAGTACAGGTCCTCGGACATCGATTTCCGCTCGTGGGAGAGATCGACCGGAACATGCAGCAACGAGCAGGACGGGGCCAGCCACAGACGTTCCGTTCCCACGCGTGCCGAAGCGCGCTTGGCCAGCGCCAGCGCCTGGTCCAGATCGCTGCGCCAGATGTTGCGGCCATCGATCAGACCGACGGACAGCACGCGGTTTTCGGGCAGGGTTTCGAGCACCGTGTCCAGCTGGTCTTTGCCACGCACCAGATCAATGTGCAATCCGCCCACGGGCAGCGAAGCGGCCAGGGGCAGGTTGTCGTCGAGAGCGCCGAAATAGGTGGTCAGCAACAGGCGTGGACACGGCGCATCCGCCAATGCCGCGTAAGCCTTGCGGTAGGCGGCATGGTCGGCGTCGTTCTGGTCCAGCACCAGACAGGGTTCGTCGATCTGCACCCATTCGGCGCCCGCATGCCTGAGCTTTCCGAGCAGTTCGGCATACGCCGGCAGTAGACGATCGAGCAGGGCGTAGCGGTTGCTGTCATCGACCATCTTGGACAGTTGCAGAAAGCTGACCGGGCCCAGCACGACGGGCCGAGCGTTGTAACCGAGCGCTTTCGCCGCCTCGAACTCGGCGACCGGCTTATTGCCGCGAAGACGGAATTCCTGTCCGGAATGCAGCTCGGGAACCAGATAGTGATAGTTGGTATCGAACCATTTGGTCATTTCCAGGGCGCGCAGGTCCACGCCGTTTTCTTGCAGGCCGCGGGCCATGGCGAAGTAGCCGGTCAGCGGTTCCTTGTCGGCCAGATCGCGATAAGCGTCGGGTATGGCATCGAACAGGAAAGCGGTATCCAGCACCTGGTCATAAAGGGAGAAGTCGTTGCAGGGCACGATATCGACGCCCGCGTCTTTTTGCAGCCGCCAATGCCGTTGCCGCAGCTCGCGCGCGGCGTCGAGCAAACCGGCGGCATCGATTTCACCGCGCCAGTAGGCTTCCTGTGCGCGCTTGAGTTCGCGCTTGGCTCCGATGCGAGGGAAGCCGAGATTGGTAACAGTAGTCATGAATGATTTCCTCGATTCGTAATGAATGAGGAACGAAGGGACCGCGCGCCGATCCACCGCGATACCGCAGTCTCGTGCCACGCAAGCGACCTTCGCCCCCGCGGGCGAACCGGACCTGCGCGAAAGCCGTGCGGAAACCGTGCCGTCATGGATGACATGACGGAGCAGATCCGGACCGCTTCCCACGGAGGTTCCAGGTCAGTCAGGGATCGCTCCCTGGCCGCGGCAGGTCTTCGGGCTCGTGGACGTGAGACGACATGTCGTCTCGCCTACTGTCCGTCGCTTCCCGGCTCCGGAGAGCCAGTGCCATTGACGAAGGTCGTTTCCACACACCGCTGCGGGGCAGCGCCGGAATTGGCCCGGATGGGCCGCACCGGCTTCCCTATTAATCTCATCGCTTCATCTTGATAAAGCGATATGAACCGTCGGCGTGCGTAAGCTAGGCCAATCGGATCGAGCCGTCAAGCCTCTGCGCGGTGGGATGGGTGTCTTCCGCGCGGCGCTCCGGTGATGTCATCGTCGACCACGCTTTCGCAGTGGACGATGAAGTGCGCAAGTCCCGCCGAGAGCGGTTTGGCCGGATGGTGGACGAAGTAGAAACGGCGAGTGAGCCTGGGCAGCACGGTCTTCAGCACGACCAGCCGGCGCAATGTCACCAGGTCACGGATCGCGGACAGCGACAGGCAGGTCAGTCCCAGGCCGGCGGCGGCGGCCTGTTTGATCGCTTCGGTGCTGCCGAACTGCAGGGTCGAATCGAAATGGTCCAGATGCGGCAGCAGAGCATGTTCCACCGCCTCGCGGGTGCCAGAGCCTGGTTCGCGCAATAACCAGCGCGATTGACGCAGGGTCCGGAGCGACCGCCGTGTCGAAAGATCGGCGCGCGCCAGCGGATGGTTCGCGGCACAGACGATCGCCAGTTCGTCCGTACGCCAGGGCACCACCCTCAGGTCGGGTTCGTGGCAAGGGCCTTCGATCAGTCCCACGTCCACGTCCAGCCGCGCGACGGCGGTGGAAATCTCGCGGGAGTTGCCGATCTGGACATCGAAGCGCGTGTCGGGCTGTGTCTTCAGATAGGCGGCGATCAGGTCGGGGACCAGGTAATTGCCGATGGTGGTGCTTGCGCCCAGGCGTATCCGTACGCCAATCCTGGCGCTGTCCGTTTCGGCATCGCCGATGCCGAACTGCCACTCGATCCGCTGCGCCAGATCCAGAAGATTGCGTGCCTGCGGCAACAGTGCCCGACCGCTGTCGTTCAGCAGCAGGCGTTTGCCGGGACGATCGAACAGGCGTGCGCCAAGCAGTTCTTCGAGTTCGTTGAGCGCTCCGCTGACGGCGGATTGCGATAGCGAAATATGCCGGCCTGCGGCCGTGGTGCTGCCGGTGTCGGCGATGGCGGCGAATATCTGCAATTGGCGGAGCGTCAGGTGCACGGGATGCCTGTATATCGGTACAGCAGGTAGGTATTACAAAAATAATCTGTTTTACGGATATATGGAATGGCCGCAGCATATCCGCATTCCAAGGGTGGGATATGCGACAGGCAATGGGTTCGTCCATCGAAAACGCGGCAGAAACAGGGGTACCGCCGCGCGGCCTGGCGGCTGGATGGCGCAATGCCCGGCATCTGTTGCCGGGCATTGCGCTGGTGGGCGTACTGGCATGCATAGCGATGTGGATGGCCGATCTGGGATGGATGAGGCGATACGGACTGGGTGCGCTGACGCTGGCGATCGTCCTCGGCATGCTGATAGGCAATACGCTGTATCCGAAGCTTGGTACGAAGAGCGCGGCCGGGGTCGGGTTTTCGAAGCAGCGGCTGCTGCGTCTGGGCATCGTCCTCTATGGATTCCGGCTCACTTTCCAGGATATCGGCCATGTCGGCATGGTCGGCGTCCTGATCGATGCACTGGTGTTGTCCAGTACGTTCGTGTTGGCCTGGATCGCGGGCCGCCGTCTGTTCGGCCTGGATCGTGAAACGGTGATGCTGATAGGCGCGGGCAGCTCGATCTGCGGCGCGGCGGCGGTGATGGCGGTCGCGCCGGTGGTGCGGGGCCGGGCCGAGCAGGTGACGGTGGCGGTATCCACGGTGGTGGTGTTTGGCACGCTGGCGATGTTTCTTTATCCGCTTCTGTACCGGATCAACCTGCATTGGCAGTGGCTGCCGGTGACTGCGGATGCCTTCGGCATATTCACCGGCTCGACCGTCCATGAAGTGGCCCAGGTCGTCGTGGCCGGCCGCGCGGCGGGGGACGATGCGGGCAACATCGCCGTGATTGCCAAGATGGTGCGGGTCATGATGCTGGCGCCGTTCCTGGTCCTGCTGTCGGCCTGCCTGTCGCGTAGTGCTGCTTCCCGCAGGAATGGAGGTGAAGGCGCGGCATCGACGGGCGGCATCGCGATTCCCTGGTTCGCTCTCGGCTTCATCGCGGTCGCCGGACTGAATTCGTTGACGTTGTTGCCGGCTCCGGTGGTCAACGCCCTGGTCTGGCTCGATACGGTGCTGCTGACCATGGCAATGATGGCGCTGGGTCTGACGACTCATGCATCGGCCATTCGCCAAGCGGGGATCAGGCCACTGGCGCTGGCGGCTCTGCTGCTCGTATGGTTGATCGGTGGCGGCCTGCTGATCAATGCGGGCCTGCACCGGTTGATGGGCTGAACGACGCGACGGAACCGGAGGCCCTGAACAGGGCATCGCTCAGCGATACACCAGATGCCGGCACAGGAAGAAACTCACGACCGCAAGCCCCGCTTCCACGATGGGCTTGGCCAGCCAGGTCAGCTTGAGTCCCGAGCGCTGTTCGACCGCGGTGATGAGAAAGGTGCTGACTATCGTGAGCGGAATCCAGATCAGTGCGAACCTGATGAAACGGCGCCAGTTCAGGCGCAGTCCTTCCCTGGCGAAAGTGTAGCGGCCGTTGAGCCAGAAACCGGCCGTCGCGCCGCTGATTCTTCCCAGCAGATTGGCGGGCGCCACCGGCAGCCCGAGCCAGGACGAAACGACGAATACGGCCCAGTCCAGGCCGAACTGGGTCGCGCCCACAACAGCGAATTTTCCACCCTGGCGAAGCAGTGTCATCGAGGTTCCCGGCGCTTGGCGGCCGCCAGCATGTGCGGATATGCCATGGTCTAGGATACGTCCCGGAACGGACATAGAATTCTTGCAGGATTTGACGAGGGCGGAAAGCCAGATGAAACAACCCCTGTATGTGATCGTGCTTGCCGCGGGCGAAGGCAAACGCATGCAATCCGCGTTGCCGAAGGTTTTGCAGCCCGTGGGCGGCCGTCCCATGCTGGCGCATGTGCTGGAGGCCGCCCGCGCATTGCAGCCGGGCGGAATCCATGTGGTCTACGGCCACGGCGGCGAAGCGGTACGCGCGGCGTTTTCCGATCAGCGGGATCTGGCCTGGAACGAGCAGACGCAGCGATTGGGCACGGGACATGCGGTACAGCAAGCCCTGCCGCAGATTCCCGATGAAGCGCAGGTGCTGGTGCTGTATGGCGATGTGCCATTGATCCAGCCGCGGACACTGCAGCGGCTGCTGGATGCGCCCGGCTTACTGAAGGTGCTGGTCTCGGAACCGGACGACGCTACCGGCTATGGCCGGATCGTTCGCGATGCGGAAGGGCGTGTCGCGGCGATCGTCGAGCACCGGGATGCCAACGAAGAGCAGCGCCGTGTCGGCATCGTCAATACCGGCATCATCGCCGCCAATTCGACATCTCTGCGGCATTGGCTTTCGCAGTTGTCGGTGGAGAACAGCCAGGGCGAGTATTACCTGACCGACGTATTCGCGATGGCCGAGCACGAGTACAGCGCGGCCGAAATCGTCATGGTCGAAGATGCGATCGAGACCGAGGGCGCCAACGATCCCTGGCAACTGGCGCGACTGGAGCGGGAGTTCCAGCGGCGTTGCGCGCAGGCCTTGTGCGCGGCCGGCGCGCGTCTGCTGGATCCCTCCCGGTTCGACCAGCGCGGCGTGGTCAAAGTGGGGCGCGATGTCGAGATCGATGTCGGCGTGATATTCGAAGGCGAGGTCGAGCTGGGTGATGATGTCCGTATCGGTCCCTTCACCCGTCTGAAGGATGTGAGGCTGGCCGCGGGTACGGTGGTGCGCGCGCACTGCGATCTGGAGGGCGTGCAGGCCGAAGGCGCGGCGCAGATCGGCCCGTTCGCGCGATTGCGCCCGGGCACCGTGCTGGCCGACGGCGTGCATATCGGCAACTTCGTCGAAACCAAGAAAGTCACGCTGGGCCACGGCAGCAAGGCCAATCACCTGACCTATCTGGGCGATGCGGTGGTCGGCGGTGCCGTCAATATCGGCGCCGGCACCATCACCTGCAATTACGATGGCGTCAGCAAGTTCATCACGGTCATCGGCGATGGTGCATTTATCGGGTCCAATTCCTCGCTGGTGGCGCCGCTGGAAATCGGCCGCAATGCCACCATCGGCGCGGGTTCCGTGGTCAGCAAATCGGCGCCCGCCGACAAGTTGACCGTGGGGCGCGGCAAACAGGTGACGCTCGAAGGCTGGCGGCGCCCGAAGAAGGACTGAACGGTTCCGGTGGCGATGGGGGAATGCGGAATGACGACAAGACCCCCTTCCAGAACGGCTGGTTCCGGATTCGGTTTCTGCGTGGGGAAAACGCTCCTCTCGGAACCCTTCTTCGGTTTGAAACGCCCTGATCTCGCCTACTGCGTGAGTGGGCGTCTATGGCGGGGAGCCGGCCCGGTCATTCGCGCCACTTGCAGTACAGTCGCCCCAGTCGCGCCAAACAATTCATGTGGCGCGACTGGATTCTAAAGGGGTCGGGATTCATATCGAAGGGACCCTTCTCGGGTTCCACGCTGTCAGCATCGGCGAGCTGTCAAGGTTGCCACGTTCAAGGCCGTCATGATTAAGACCGCCAACTCGGCCTTGCAGGTTGTCCATAGGCGCCATGAAACGCAAGTCGCAAATGGGAAAATAAATCAAAAAGTAATGGGTGTCGGGAAGAACCGGAATAAGCCGGGATAAAGCGGGATGAGGTGGGAGTTTATTCCCCCTGCTTTCGATTCGCGCGTGCGAAAAAACGATTAAGGCGCGCGGCCTGGATGCGGAAAACCCTGAACTTTCGACCCGTCCCTATCCTGTCTTTTTACGTCCCCACGAATCTGGTTTGATCCAGTGAAGAAAACAAGCGATGCAAATTTCCCAAATGATTTCGGTAAAAAACAATGGGTGGAATCGGTAACGGTAACCGATGGCGCTATGCACGAAAGATGCCGTAGAGGACTACCGGAGGCTGGATGTGCGACGGTTGGCGCGTGTGGGCGGCAGGCTATCGCGGCGGCTGGCAATGGACATGCGATGGAGACGTGATCGCCTCCATCCAGATGCGAATGGAAGACGACAAGCTCATTCTGACCTACCGACACCGTGAACCGGGCC
>JAISFF010000073.1 GCA_031263725.1 Lysobacteraceae bacterium
CGAATGCGATCTGCTCTTCGGTGAACTTCGACTTCTTCATGGCGACGGGCCTCCTTGGGCCTGAGTATCGCCGAATCCTCTACTTCTGGATGGTCCAAATTACAGGGAGGAGGTCACACGGGCGGACCGGATCTATGAACGGTTGGTGGTCGAGCATGATGCAACCGTAGCGAAATTGCCGACTGAAGCCATGCGGCGGCTTGGGATTGCCCAGTAGGGACAAGCTGAATATGGAACTCCCAAACTTTCAGTGTATGCTTTAAAATTGCCAGGAACCAGCCGAACGGGAAACGGAATGATGCTCGAAGTTGTGGACGGGGAAAGGAGGTTAGGCCGCTGGACAGGGGCATGTCTCTGGCTACTGCTGCCGATGATGGCGTCATGCCAGACGGTAGAGAGCCGGGATGTGGAAGTAACAGTTCCTCCGGAGGCGTTCACGGCGGAGAACTGGTATCAGGTCGAGAACCCGAATCCAAAGCAGATCGTCCGCATTCATGGGCGCGCGCCGGAAACGCTGGATATCTTCATCACCGCCAAGTACCGCACATCCAATGCCATGGATGATCGTTGTTGGCGGCCAGCGGCACGTTTTGGAAGTGAATTGATTTGGTCACGGGATCGGCTGGATATTAGACGAAATGGAGAGCAGTTCGAAGCTTATCTGGTACTGGATAAATATCTTTCTGGGCCATGTGGATGGCATTATGAGGCTTCAACTGCTGGTGCAACCAGGGCAGGACATCCGAATGATCTGTCGGGATGGGGTTGGGTAATTGGTTCAGATCGCTATGACGTTGATGATAGTGTTCCGCGATGTTCAGCTAGAAGTGGTCCGGGTTGTCGAGATGAAAGGATATGGAGGGCAAGTAACCACGACGATACTGCTGTTGAAGTACCCTGCCATATTGAAAAAATGGAAGATCAATCTGCTTCATTTATCTGTCAACGCACATATGGTGAATTCAAAACTCAACACTTATTGAGGCGTGATACTCAAGAGATTCAGATCAATTTTTATGATTTGGATAACGATTCGGTTACCGTCAAAGAACGATTCAAAGAGGAATTGGAGCAATGACGACAGACAGAGACAAAAAGTGGGAAGAGATCGAAAAACAAGCCGAGTACGGAAAATCTCTAATGCTTGCCATGTTGGCACGCGCAAGTCATGAGGATACAAGTACAATCAGAACTCGGGAGGGAGCTGATTATCATGCAATCTTCGAAGGTCAAAAACCTGCGACAAATTTCTCTCTCCCATACAACTATACACTTGCGACAGATGAAGCTGATCGTTCCGCGCGCTATTCTAGCGGCTTAAAAGCATTCTCGTTTGAGAACCGGAGTACTCAAACTCTCATCATCGCCTTCCCCGGCATGGACTGGTCCGCCCGCCAGATTACCGGCCCGGCCCGCGCCATGGCCGTTGATGGCGATATCGTGGGGCTACTCAGGCTGCTGCCGGTGGGCGAGCGCAGTGAAACCTCGGTACGGCAGACGGGAAAGGTCCAACAGTTCATCTATGGTTCGCACCGCCTGGACCCGTAGATACAGGATGCACTGGACTATGCGGGTCGATTGAAAGAGAAGTACGAGGCACGAGGCTACACCGTCGAAGTGACCGGCTATGAAATGGGCGGCGGTCTGGCGCAGATCGTCAGCCATGCCTACGGCCTGTCGGCGCGCGCCTTCGATCCGATGGGCGCGCAGAATGTCATCGAGTTGCGCGCTTATCAGGAATGGGAGCAGCAGCGCGGCATCGTTCACAACAGTATTCCCGGCCTGCACACTCCGCCGGATTTCATCAGCTATGTCGTCAACAACAGTCCCATTTCGGGACGTACGGGGGCGCACATCGGGGCAACGGTCGCCATTACGGGAATGGGTGGGCGCGATCCGGGCGATTATGCCAACTATGCCTTTGGCAAGGCGTTGAACATCGGGTCCAGCTTCGTCAGTGGTACGGCGGCCGCTTCGGCCATGGAAGTCGGCGGCCATCTGGTGGATTCCAACAAGTACGGCAAGGAAGGCATCGACCGGGTCGTGCGGGTCTTCGAGAATGCGGTGCAGACCAACCGTTTGCAGCAATGGGGGCAGGAATCACCCGATAGCCCCAAGGCAGAACGCATGGTGACACAGGAGACCGCCGCTTTTTCACCCTCAAGGCGTGACCAGCCCAACCACCCGCCGCTGGACGATCCGCGCGACCGACCCGAACGGCGAGAAGTGCTACTACGGCAATCGCTTCACCTATCAGGGCGGACGCCTGTCCGAGGATTTCACCGGCGGCTATGGTCCGGAGGAGTTCTCGCTGCGCAATGCCAAGCCGGGCGTGTACAAGGTCGAGGCCAACTACTTCGGCAGCCGCGAGCAGCTGGTTACCGGCGCGACCTCGCTGCAACTGGTGTTGACCACGCATTTCGGTAGCCGCCGCGCGCAGGAACAACGCGTGACCCTGCGCCTGCGGGATCGCAACGAGACCGTGCTGGTGGGCGAATTCGAAGTGAAATGATTCGTGTGTGCAGCCCAAGGCCCGCCGTTGTCATGACGGCGGGTTTTTTCCGTCATTGCCGGAGGAAGGCTACGGCCAGGCCAGAGGAGATTGCTCGGCGTGTCCCGGTCACAAGGTGGATGGTCGATCTCCACCACCGTTTGATCGGCACTTCAACGGGAAATGGCAACAGCTTTCGATCACGGAATGCGAGTGCAGCAGCAGAACAACTCATGATGCGGTCTCCGTAAGGATGGAATCCGCCAATTCACTGTTAAATGAGGTGGCGGACGGTATGCGGTTAGCAGACCGGTCTACGGACTGGCGATAGGGCAATGGTTTGGAACGATCGATGGTTTTCTGCGCAGGCCTGTTTTATCGGGAGTTGCAGTCGTCGATATCGTCCTGATCGATGTGGGCGTACGGCGCGAATGCGGGCAATTGTGCCGCAAGGGTGTCCTGGGTTTGTTTCAGTTCGGCCAGGTGCCCGCACAGGACGCCGACGTGTTCTTTGATCTTGTCGGTCTCGGCCTTGACCTTTGCTTCGACCTGATCGGTATCGCCGCTGAACACGGCTCCGATCACTGCCTTGGCGGTGGCAGCGGCCACTGCCGCGCCTTGTACCCCCATCTGTGCACCCTGCTGCGCGATGGCGGCGACTTGTCCACGGTACTGCGTCAACAGGCCATGCTGCTCGCCGGTGATTTCGACGACGCTGTCTCCGATCACCAGATTGCCTTCGGGCGTGATCCTGGCATCAGGATACCCACGGGCATTGAGCTTGATGTCCTGCTTGTCCATCTGCAGCTGGATACTCGCGAAGCCGGTTGTCGATGTCGCGTTGTCGGGCTTGCCCTGGCAGGCGGCAAGGAATACGGGGAACATCAGGCAAAGCAAAAGGAAGCGTCGTGTTTTCATGGGTATGGTTTCCGTGAATCGAAGACAATCGAAATCAGCGCCTCGGGATATCGACCGAACCGCTTACGCCCTGGTGTTCGATACTGCCGCTGCCTTTGCTGCGGACACGCAGGTCGCCGCGGGCATCGGAAACGCTCAGATCGCCCGAACCGATGGCGCCGACGCTGACGTTGCCGGTGACATTGCCGATCTCGATATCGCCGGAGCCGACGGTGCGGATATCGATGTTGCCTTGCACGCCCCGCATCTTCATGTCGCCCGAACCGACGGTTCCGATCGTGACAGGACCGCGAATCCGCTTGACCTCGGCGTCGCCCGAACCGACAGCGCGGAAGTCGACGCCACTCGCGCCATCGATATCGACATCGCCGGAGCCGGCCGTGGCCCGGACCTCCCCGCGCGTATTGCGGATGTTGGCGTCACCGGAACCGACCACGACATCGGCGGATGCCGCGCCCACCAGCTCGGCGTCGCCGGAGCCGACATTCAGCGCCACCGCGATCGTATCGGGGATGATGCCGTGGATCTGCAGATAGGCGTAGTTGTCGCCGAACGGGGTGATGCTGCCGCGTTCGTTCGGATTCTGCAGACGCACGGTCAGCAGGTCGCCGCGCTTTTCCTGCGCCAGTTGCAGTTCCGGCAGACGGGATTCGCCCGAAGCGCAGGCGCGCCCCTGCAGGAATCCTGCTTCGCCGGCCGGGCCGGCGGTCAGGCGCAGGTCATGGCGTCCGACCTCGAAGGCGACGCGCCTGATACCGGCAAGATCCATCGGCAGGTCGCGGGCTTGCCAGTATCTGCAGTGTTGTTCCTGCGCGGGGGCGAGGGCAGGCAACGCCATCAGCATGCCGAGAGTGAAGACTCTGTGCATCTGCATGGGGGGACTCCAGTGATGGGGAAGGGGCGTTTCGGGGGATCATCCGTCGTCGCGGTTGCAACGGAAGTAGATCGCAGCGGCGATGAAGGCGATGCCGATGGCGACGCCGATCCAAAGATCCGGACTGGCCAGGATGTGCAGTCCCCTGAAGGTCTCGGCGCTGTCGAGCAGATGCGTGGCGGAGGGCAGATCGTCGACGAACTGCGGCTGGGGTTTGATCAGCCAGCCAGCGGGAATCACGCCCAGCAGGCCACGGAACACGATGACATACCAGATTTTCCCCAGCGGCAGCGAGACGCCGGGAAGGATGCCCATCATGCTGATCAGGACGCAGGTCAGGACCGGGGCCAGTGCCGCCCAGACGAACGGTTTGCTGCGCGCCCACGCCGAGCACATCATCAGCCAGCCGATCGACGGCAGCGACCAGAGCATCTGGATCGGAACGGACGCCAGCGTCTTTCCCGCGATGCTCAGCGGATGCGACTGGCCGAGCAGGGTGGCGAAGCTTGCGCCACCGCTGATCGCGGCGACGGCCAGCGATATCGCCCACAGGCACAGGCCGAGCAACAGGCCGATCACCGCGAACAGCAACGGCGCCAGCAACAACGCCCACAGCGCCTTGGACAACACCATCTGGGTATCGGCGATCGGCAGCGAACGCCAGAACAGGATGCTGCGATCGCGGCGATCGTCGTAGAGCGACCCCAGCGCGTAGAAGAACACGATGAAGGCCAGGACGACAGCGGAGTTGCCGACGCCGATCCAGAGCATCAGATCGCCCAACTGTCCGAGGCCGCCATCGTTGTCGCTGCTGAAGTCGATGCTGACGCCGTCGGTCTGTACATGGAACTGGCTGGCCACCAGCACCGACAACAACGCCGTCATCAACAGCAGGATGATCCCGATGATCAGCGGCGCCCGGACGAAACTGCCGCGGTTCTCCCAGTATTCGCGTTTCAACAGCCAGAGGAAAGTCTTTGCGTTGCTGCTGCCGGATGTCGCCGGAACGGAGGCGGAATTCATGCGTAGGTTCCTCTCATTGTTGCAACGAACAGGTCGGCCAGACTGGGGGTGCGCACTTCGCCGAAAGCGGCGAGCCTGTCCCGGGGGACGCCGTCGAACAGCATCACGGTCTTGCCGAACGGCAAGGCGCGCTCGTCGAGCGGATGCAATGCGCGCGCCGCATCCGCCATTTCCGCCGTCACCAGCGTCTCGGTATAGCGATGGTCCAGCTCTTCCATGTCGGAGGACAGCGCGATCCTGCCGTCGCGGATGAAGAGCACGTCGGTCAGCAAGTATTCGATTTCCTCGACCTGGTGTGTCGTGATGACGATGGTTTTCTGTTCGTCGAAATAGTCTTCCAGCAAGCGCTGGTAAAACGCCTTGCGATACAGGATGTCCAGGCCGAGCGTAGGTTCGTCGAGCACCAGCAGCCGCGCGTCGATGGCCATGACCAGGGCCAGATGCAACTGCACGATCATGCCCTTGGACATTTCGCGTACCCGCTGTTTCGGAGACAGCTTGGTATCGGCAAGGAAGCGCTCGCACTTGGCCCGGTCGAAGCGCGGATGCACGCCTTCGACGAAGTCGATCGCCTCGCGTACCCGCATCCAGCGCGGCAGCACCGCGACATCGGCGATGAAACACACCTGTTGCATCAGCTCATTGCGATGGGTTCTGGGATCGAGCCCGAGAACCCGCAGTTCGCCTTCGAAGGAGGTCAGGCCCAGGATCGCTTTCAGCGCCGTGGTCTTGCCGGCACCGTTGGGACCGATCAGCCCCACGATGCGGCCGGTGCCGATCTCGAACGAGACATCGTCCAGGGCGGCGTTGCCGCCATAACGCTTGCGCAGGTGTCGGGCCGATGCGATGGAGTCTGGTTCGGTGACGGCATTCATTGGTCGGTTTCCGTGGATTGCAGCAGTTCCTGGAGGGACAGTCCCAGACGTTGGATGCGTTCGGCGATGGCGGGCCATTCCTCGTGCAGGAACCGTATGCGCTCGCTGGACAGCAGGCGCTCGTTGGCGCCCTCGGTGACGAACATGCCCAGCCCGCGGCGCTTCTCCACGACCCCTGCATCGGCCAGTTCCTGATAGGCACGGGAAACGGTGATCGGGTTGAGCTGGTATTCGGCCGCCACTTGCCGTACCGACGGCAATGCCTCGCCCGGCTTGAGTTCCCCGTCCAGCATCATCGCGATGACGCGCTCCTTGAGCTGACGATAGATCGGAGCGCCGTCGCTCCATTGGACATCAGTCATATCTCAACCTTGCGGAATGACGCGGCCGGAAAAAGAGAAATAGGGCATCACCGAAGAGGAGCGGATGCGATGCCGGGTTGCCGCGGGCACGGCTCCGGCATCGTCGCCGGTCCGTGGCACAGGCGGGCCGTCGATATCGCCGTTTCCGCTCGCGCCAACCAGCGGATTCAGGCTCAGGACTCCCGTCAACAGCATCAGAAGAGGGATCGTTGCCAGGGACCACATGCACAGAACGAACAATTTGCGTTTCATGCGTCATGCACTGGATTGATAGTGTTGTATTAATCTAGTACACATGGCGCGCCATGTCAAATACGCTCCGCTGGATCGATGGACTCGGTCCTGTTGCCGTTGAAGCGCCGTTGATCCGGCTGACCTCGATACACGGGAGCGTTCGCCTCATGCGACAATACCGGCCCGGCTCGACCGGTATTCGGATTTAACTCTCCAGGAATCTACGATGAAGAACCGCATGCACGGCACGATGGCGTCGCTGGTATTGGGAGCCATGATGATGATGATGGGAAGCGCGGTAGCGCAGGACAGGACGGCACTGACCACGGACAAGGAAAAGTTCAGCTATGCCGTTGGCATGGATGTGGCCAATTCGTTCCAGGCGGTGGCGCAGGATATCGATGTCGCCACGATGGAGCAGGCCATCAGCCGGGTTTTCGAGGGCGGTGAACCCATCCAGACGATGGAAGAGGCAATGGCCACCGATCAGGCGTTGCAGGCTGTCGCCGCAGCGCGCGCGGGCCAGCAGGTGCCCGGCGCGGCGCCGCAGCCGCCTTCCAAGGAACAGGTCGGCCTGTTGCTGGGCGAGCGCATGGTCGGCTCTTCGCTGCTGCCGCTCAAGGACCAGATCGACGTGGCGGTCATGATGCAGGCGGTTCGCGCCGGATTTGCCGGCCAGCCGTTGCTGATGACGCGGGAAGAAGCCACCGAGCTGCTGCAGTCCTTCATGGCCAAGGCGCAGCAGGAAAACGCTCGGAAACTGCAGGAACTCGCCACGACCAACCAGCGCGAAGGCGAAGCCTTCCTGCAGCGCAACCGCAGCCAGACCGGCGTGGTGACCACTAACTCCGGCCTGCAATACATGGTGCTGCGCCAGGGCAACGGCACCAAGCCGGGCCCGACCTCGAAGGTCCGGGTCAATTACGAAGGCAAGCTGCTCGATGGCACGGTGTTCGACAGTTCCTACCAGCGCGGCCAGCCGGTCGAGTTTGCTCTGAACCAGGTGATCCCGGGTTGGGGCGAGGGTGTGCAGCTGATGTCGACCGGTGCCAAGTACCGTTTCTGGATTCCGTCGGCGCTGGGTTACGGCCCGAACGGCATCCCGAGCGGTCCGATCGGCCCGAATGCGACCCTGACGTTCGATGTCGAACTGCTCGATATCGTGAGCCGGTAATCCATGCAGGTCACGATTTTCGGTACGGGTTATGTCGGCCTCGTCACGGGCACCTGCCTGGCCGAGGTCGGACATGACGTGGTATGCGTGGATGTGGATGCCGCCAAGATCGACGGATTGAACCGGGGCCGGATTCCGATCTACGAACCCGGGCTGGAACCGATGGTCAAGGCCAACCACGCGGCCGGACGCCTGCATTTCGCCACCGATGCGGTGACGGCGATCCATCGCAGCGATCTGATCTTCATCGCTGTCGGCACGCCGCCGGACGAGGATGGCAGTGCCGATCTGCAGTACGTGCTGGCGGTGGCCAAGACCGTCGGCCGGCACATGCGCAAGCCCACGACCGTGGTGGACAAGTCCACTGTGCCGGTCGGGACCGCCGGCAAGGTGCGTCGCGCCATTGCCGGGGAGCTGGCGTTGCGCGGGGAGAGCATCGAGTTCGAGGTCGTCTCCAATCCCGAATTCCTGAAGGAGGGCGATGCAGTCAACGACTGCATGCGCCCGGACCGGATCGTCATCGGCGCCGACGATCCGGCGGCGGTCGAGAAGATGCGGCGGTTGTACGCGCCTTTCAACCGCAACCACGATCGCATCGTGGCGATGGACGTGCGCTCGGCCGAGCTGACCAAGTACGCGGCCAATGCGATGCTGGCCACCAAGATCAGCTTCATGAACGAGGTTGCCAATATCGCCGAACGGGTAGGCGCCGATATCGAACAGGTCCGCAAAGGCATCGGCTCCGATCCGCGCATCGGCTGGCACTTCATCTATCCCGGCGTCGGCTACGGCGGCTCCTGCTTCCCCAAGGATGTGCAGGCCCTGGCGCGTACCGCGCAGCAGCACCAGTACCGGGCCACGCTGCTGGAAGCGGTGGAAGCGGTCAACCATGCGCAGAAGGAACACCTGTTCGAGCTGATGGCGCGCCACTACGGTTCCGCCGAGGCGCTGCGCGGGAAGACGGTCGCGGTCTGGGGGCTGGCATTCAAGCCGAATACCGACGATATGCGCGAAGCGCCGGGGCGCACGCTGCTGGCGCAACTCTGGCAGGCCGGGACCAAGGTTCGGGTCTACGACCCGGAAGCCATGCAGGAAGCGCAGCGGATCTTCGGCGCGCGCGCGGATCTGGTCTTCTGCGAGTCCGCCAGCTCGGCGCTGGAAGGCGCCGATGCGCTCGCAGTGGTGACCGAATGGAAGGAGTTCCGCAGTCCCGATTTCAGGCTGTTGCACGACCGGCTCGCCGATGCCGTGGTTTTCGATGGCCGCAATCTCTACGATCCGGATGAAGTCGAGGCGATGGGGATCGCGTACTACGGTATCGGCCGCGGCCGCTCGAGCGTTGCCGGAAACTGACCAGGGTAGCGAGCAGACGATGATCGATCGACCGGGAGATCGCCTGGACCAGCGCCTGATGGAGCTGGAAACCCGCTTGACGTTCCAGGAGCAGGCGCTGGCCGAGCTCAGCGCCGCCTTGGCCGATGCGCGCGCGGAAAGCCGCCGCAATTCGGAACTGTTGCGCGCGGTGCTGGACGACCTGCAGCGCGTACGCGGGGTACTGTATTCGGATCCGTTCGACGAACCGCCGCCGCCGCATTACTGATGGTTCTGGCGGAAGCCGGTTTGTCACCGGCGAACCATCGCATTCTTTCAATCGATTGGCCGGGAATCACGCATTCGACATGAGCGACACTCTGCGCGACCAACTCCTCAATCTGGGCTTCAAGCCCGCGCCAAAGCCAAAACAGCCCGTGCGACAGGACGCCCGCAAAGGCGATCCAGAAAAGACGGCCAGCGGAAAGGGCCGGACCGGAAAACCTGTCCGTCACGGCGCTCCGCGCAAGCCGGCGGAGGCCACAGGGAACAGGACGCGTGCGGAGATCGATCTCGCCAGGGCGTACGCCATGCGCGCGCGCAAGGAAAAGGAAGAGCGCATCGAAGCCGAGCGCGTCAAACAGGAGCAGGCGCGGCTCAAGCGCGAGGCTCGCGCCAAGCTGGCCGAGATGCTGCCATCGAGGACCTTGAACGTGGCCGATGCGGAGATTGCCCGGCACTTCGAATACGGCGGCAAGATCAAGCGCATCTATGTGACCGGAGACCAGCTACGCGCACTCAACGCGGGCGAGCTGGGCGTGGTGCAATTGAACGGCCGCTATCTGCTGGTCGGGGTGGAAACGCTGGCCGAGGTCGAAACGATATTCGCACCCGCGGTCGCACTGAAAGTGGACCCGCGGGCACCGGCGGAGAACGATCCTTACGCGGATCCGCGTTATCAGGTGCCCGACGATCTGATCTGGTGACGTCGGCGCGCCAATAGCGTAGCTTTGCCTTCATCGAACCAGGAATCGGGTCAGGACAATGAGCCAGTCTTCGCAACGAGTACTCATCCACGGCGCATTCGGGCGGATGGGGCGCACATTGATGCGCCTGTACCAGGAGTCGCCGGGCAGCCTGAATGTGGTGGCCGCGGTGATCGAGGAAACGCCGGCGCAGCGCGCGATCGATGGCGTGCCGTATTTCTCGTCGGAAGAACTCAATGGCGTGCCCAAGTTCGATGTCGCCATCGATTTCAGCCTGCCGCAGGGTTTCGATTCGATCCTGGCCCTGTGCGCCAAGCGCGGTTCGGCGCTGGTATCGGGCACCACCGGATTGAGCGAAACACAGAGGGCGGCGATCGCCGAGGCCGGGAAGACCATTCCGGTGCTGTGGGCATCCAATTACAGTCTTGGCGTGGCGGTGTTGAACGAGCTGGTCGAACGCGCCGCGCAGGTACTGCAGGGCTGGGACTGCGACATCGTCGAATCCCATCACATACACAAGAAGGATGCGCCTTCGGGTACGGCGCTGAGCCTGGGCGAAGCCGCCGAAAACGGCGGTGCGCATCCTCGCTATGCCAGTCTGCGCGCAGGCGATATCGTCGGCGACCATCTGGTGCAATTCACCAGTCTCGGCGAAAGAATCGAGCTGATCCATCGTGCCGCCAGCCGCGACGTTTTCGCTCGCGGCGCCCTGCAAATGGCGGCGCGTCTGGCCGGGAAGTATCCCGGCGTGTACCGGATACGCGATCTTGTCTGAATCGCCGTCGCGCGTTCATGACCACGGCAGCGGCCAGCAGCGGGCAACGCCTGGTGTCGGCGTTCGCGCGGGTACGGGCGGAAGCCGACCGTGTAGGCCAGCGCTACAGGCCGTGCATGGAGCCAGTATGGAAATGAAGACATCACCCGGGCTGGTAGTGTCCCGGTTTGAAATCCAGGCTGACACGGACCCCACGGGCGGTAATGCGAACTCCCCCTGCCTGACCGGAAACGATTGAAAAATGTATATATTTCAAACAACTATCAGTGTGCGCATGTCGCCAGGCGGTGGCGCGGCAAGTTCAAGCCGAGACACTATCCGCTGGTCTGGAGGCTAGTCAACCCGACGCCGCGTCGGTACAATTCCCGCTCGCCTGTCACCATCGCCTCGGACCGGAGCAACGCCGCGTCTGCGGTTTCTTGCAGCCGCAAGTTCGGATGGAGCAGGGTCTCCACTCACCCCAAGGCGACCCACTGTGACTGAACCCGCAATCCTGGTCCTCGAAGACGGCGCTGTGTTCGAGGGCGTTTCCGTAGGCGCCAATGGCCTTTCCGTTGGCGAGGTGGTGTTCAATACCGCCATGACCGGCTACCAGGAGATCCTCACCGATCCTTCCTATGCCCGCCAGTTGGTCACATTGACTTATCCCCATATCGGCAACACCGGTTGCACCGACCAGGACGACGAGGCTTCCCAGGTCTGGGCCGCCGGTCTGATCGTGCGCGACGTGCCGCGTCGCCCCAGTAGCTGGCGCAGCCAGGATTCGTTGCCGGACTGGCTGCGCCGACGTGGCGTACTGGTCATCGCCGGCATCGACACGCGCAAATTGACGCGGATGCTGCGTGATCGCGGCGCGCAGAACGGCGCGCTGATGACGGGCGAGGTCGATGTGGAAAAGGCGCTGGAAGCGGCGCGCAAGTTCCCCGGCCTGAAAGGCATGGACCTGGCCAAGGTGGTCAGCACCGGCAAGCGATATCCGTGGAACCAGGGACAGCTGGATCTGGACAGCGGCGTCTTCATGCAGACGCCGGCCAAGTACAGGGTCGTCGCCTACGATTTCGGGGTCAAGATCAACATCTTGCGCATGCTGGCCCAGCGCGGCTGCGATGTGACCGTGGTTCCGGCGCGGACGCCGGCCAGCGAAGTGCTGGCGTTGAAGCCGGATGGCGTCTTCCTCTCCAACGGCCCCGGCGATCCGGAGCCTTGCGACTATGCGGTTGCGGCGATCCGTGAATTCCTCGGCCGGAAGATTCCGGTATTCGGCATCTGCCTGGGCCACCAGTTGCTGGCGCTCGCGGCCGGCGCGCGCACCATGAAGATGCCGCACGGCCACCATGGCGCCAATCATCCGGTCCAGGAGCTCGATACCGGCCGGGTCGTGATCACCTCGCAGAACCACGGTTTCGCGGTCGATGAAGCGAGCCTGCCGGGCAATGCCAGGGTCACGCATCGCTCGTTGTTCGATGGCACCAATCAGGGCATCGAATTGACCGACGCTCCGGCGTTCAGTTTCCAGGGACATCCGGAGGCAGCGCCTGGGCCGCAGGATGTCGCCCACCTGTTCGACCGTTTCGTCACGCTGATGGGTGCCCGCTGATTTGAACGCCGTCACGCCGTGGCCGCGGACAAACCCGGATGCCGGTGCGACTGCCGGCCGGCGCGGTGTTTTCCGGTTCCTGCGCTGGCCGCTGGGAGTTGCGGCATTGCTGGCGATCTATCCGGCGCTGGTTCTGGGCACGGTGTACTGGAAGGTGCAGCACAGCGAGTTCGAGGGTGGCCGCAATGGCCCGCGCGATGCTTACCGGCATACGTTGGCCAGTGCGATCTTGGCCCGCAGCCTGTTTCCGGAAGTGGTCGATTGGGTGACGCTGGTGATGGAGCATGATGGCCACGGCGGCGCGGCGCGGGCGATGGACGCGCACAACAACCGCAATGGCGCCCGCATCGGTGTCGAAGCGGCTTCCTGGAAGGAACTGGATGCCAGCGTGCTGGCGTCGATCCGGCAGGGACGGGTGAACGCATCGCGGCCCGACCAGAGTACCTGGCTGGCGGCCGATACCTGGTCGGAACGGCTGTACTGAGGAGAGAACATGAGCGAGCGAACCCGGATCGACATGGTTGCCAGACGCTGTGCGGGAATGTTGCGCGGGGTATCGGTCATCGCCTGCCTGTCCTGCCTTGCCGTTTCCGCAGCCGCCGCGCCCGGTACCGGGAAATTGAACGGACTCGGGGAACGGCTCGCGCCTGCGGAAATCATCCGGGCAACCACGCGGCGGTTCGTGGAGGAAAACACGGATTTCGCGCAGTACGCCATGAGCGCGGATCAGAAGCAATGCATCGCGCCGTCGATGCGGGGCAAGGTGGAGAACCTGATCCTCGACTGGTTCGGCAATGGCGTCGACAACGACGAGCAGGTGGACGAATTGCTGCAGGCCCTCACGGCCGGACCGGGGAAGACCTGGGTCACGGTTGTTTTCCACCCCATGTTTTCGGGTGGGATGCAGCCGGACGCGCAGGCCGGTCTGGATGCGATGACCGCCGATCAGATGACGCAGTTCATGGGATCGATGGTGTCGGCTCCCATGCAGAAGTTTTTCAACTATGCGCCTGCCGGGACCGAAACCCTGGAGCAGGCGAAGACCGTCGCGCTCGAGGCAGATGGCGTGATCCCGCAATGACCGGACAAATGAACGCCCCGGCGGTTTTCCCGGTCGAACAGGAAAAGAAAGCCGCACCGGAACCGCTTCCCATGCAACGAATCCAAGGAAACCCGATGAAGACCAGATTCCAACCGAAACAGCGCGCGCGCCGCGGCATCGCGGCAACGGGCGGCTTGCTGCTGGCCGTTTCCAGTTCCCTGGCGATGGCCGCTCCCAGCGCCGAAAAGGCCGGCCAGATGCTGAACCTGATCATGCCCAGCGACATGATCCGCAACTCGATCCAGCGCAGCGTCGACGAAGGTCCCGCTTTCCACAATCTGACCGCGGAGCAGAAGCAGTGCGCGATACGTTCGCTGCAGAGCAAGACCGAGAACTACATGCGCCAGGAATGGATCGGCAGGCTCTTCGACAATGACGCGCCCATCGACCAGTGGCTGCGTTTCTCGCAGACCGAGGGCGGCCGCGTATTCATCCGTTACATGCACGACACCATGCGCGCCGGCAGCGACCATGCATCGGTCTCGACCGCGGCGCTGGATGCGCTGAGCGATGCGCAGAAGGGCAATGTGCAGCAATTCATGGAATCGCCGGCGGGCCAGGCGATCGCCAACAATCCGCCGATCATCCAGCCGGAGCAGGCGGCGAGGTTCGGCGGCGACATGGCGAAGGAATGCGGCCTGCCGCTCGCCGCATCGCCCTGAGGACCGGACCGGGCAACCGGCGCATGACATCGCAACGCGTGTCATCGGCGATGCATGATTGTCCGGTAGACGCGAGTCCGGCCAGGCCGGCACTTCCTTTTACAGACACCGCCAGTACACCGAGAACCCCATGCCAAAACGCACCGACATTAAAACCATATTGATCATCGGCGCCGGTCCGATCGTGATCGGCCAGGCGTGCGAGTTCGACTATTCAGGCGCACAGGCATGCAAGGCACTGCGCGGAGAGGGCTACCGGCTGGTACTGGTCAACAGCAACCCGGCCACGATCATGACCGATCCGGAAATGGCCGATGCGGTCTACATCGAGCCGATCAACTGGCAGACCGTGGAAAAGATCATCGCGAAGGAAAAGCCGGATGCGCTGCTGCCGACGATGGGCGGACAGACCGCGCTGAACTGCGCGTTGGACCTGGCCGACAACGGCGTGCTGGAAAAATACGGTGTCGAGCTGATCGGCGCCTCGCGCGAAGCGATCCGCATGGCGGAGGATCGCGAGCTGTTCCGGGTGGCGATGGCGGAGATCGGGCTGGAATGTCCGCGGGCGGAAGTGGCCAAGAGCTTCGAGCGCGCGCTGGAGATCCAGGCCCAGGTTGGTTATCCGACGATCATCCGGCCCAGCTTCACCCTCGGCGGCAGCGGCGGCGGCATCGCCTACAACCGCGAAGAATTCGAGGAAATCGTCAAGCGCGGCCTGGAGCTGTCGCCGGTACACGAAGTGCTGGTCGAGGAGTCGGTGCTTGGCTGGAAGGAATTCGAAATGGAAGTCGTCCGCGACAGGGCGGACAACTGCATCATCGTGTGCTCTATCGAGAATTTCGATCCGATGGGCGTGCATACCGGCGACTCGATCACCGTGGCGCCGGCGCAGACCCTGACCGACCGGGAATACCAGCGCCTGCGCGATGCCTCGCTGGCGGTGCTGCGCAAGATCGGCGTGGATACCGGCGGCTCCAACGTGCAGTTCGGCATCAATCCCGAAAACGGCCGGGTGGTGGTGATCGAGATGAACCCGCGCGTCTCGCGCTCCTCGGCGCTGGCGTCCAAGGCCACCGGTTTCCCGATCGCCAAGGTCGCCGCCAAGCTGGCGGTCGGCTACACCCTGGACGAGCTGAGAAACGAAATCACCGGCGGCCTGACCCCGGCCTCGTTCGAGCCGACGATCGATTACGTGGTCACCAAGATTCCGCGCTTCGCTTTCGAGAAGTTCCCGCAAGCCGATGCGCGTCTGACCACGCAGATGAAATCGGTCGGCGAGGTGATGGCGATGGGCCGCACCTTCCAGGAATCGGTGCAAAAGGCGTTGCGTGGCCTGGAAACCGGCAAGAACGGTTTCGATCCGACCGGACTGGATCTGGGCGACGAGGCCGGCCTGACCGATCTGCGGCGCGAACTGAAGGTGCCGGGTCCCGAACGTCTGTTCTATGTGGCCGATGCGTTCCGCGCGGGCCTGGGCGTGGAACAGGTCTATACGCTGTCGCGGATCGACACCTGGTTCCTCGACCAGATCGAGGAACTGGTGCACATGGAACGGAAACTGGCCGAGGAAGGCCTGGACGCGCTCGACGGCGAAGGCTTGCGGCAGCTCAAGCGCGCGGGTTTCTCGGACGCGCGGCTGGCGCAGCTGGCCGGCACCAACGAGGCGGCGGTCCGCGCATTGCGCCGTGCGCACAACGTGCGCCCGGTGTACAAGCGCGTGGATTCCTGCGCGGCCGAATTCGCCACCGGCACCGCCTATCTGTATTCGACCTACGAGGACGAGTGCGAGGCGGCGCCCAGCGACCGCGACAAGATCATGATCCTGGGCGGCGGTCCGAACCGGATCGGCCAGGGCATCGAGTTCGACTACTGCTGCGTGCATGCGGCGCTGGCGCTGCGCGAGGATGGTTACGAGACCATCATGGTCAACTGCAACCCGGAAACCGTCTCCACCGATTACGATACTTCCGACCGCCTGTACTTCGAACCGCTGACGCTGGAGGACGTGCTGGAAATCGTCGAGCTGGAGAAGCCCAAAGGCGTGATCGTGCAATACGGCGGACAGACGCCGCTGAAGCTCGCGCGCGCGCTGGAGGCCAATGGCGTGCCAGTGATCGGTACCAGTCCCGATTCGATCGATCTGGCCGAGGATCGCGAGCGCTTCCAGCATCTGGTCGAGCGGCTCGGCCTGAAGCAGCCGCCGAACCGCACCGCGCGCAATTCCGATGAAGCATTGGTGCTGGCGCGCGAGATCGGCTATCCGCTGGTCGTGCGGCCGTCCTATGTGCTCGGCGGACGCGCGATGGAAATCATCTATGGCGAGAGCGATCTGGCCCGCTATGTCCGCGATGCGGTCAAGGTCTCCAACGACTCGCCGGTGCTGCTGGACCGCTTCCTCGACAACGCGGTCGAGGTCGATGTCGATGTCATCGCCGACAAGACCGGCGCGGTGCTGATCGGCGGCGTGATGGAACACATCGAGGAGGCGGGCGTGCACTCGGGCGATTCCTCGTGCTCGCTGCCGCCCTATTCGCTGTCGGCGGCCACCCAGGACGAACTGCGGCGGCAGGTCAGGGAACTGGCGCGGGCGCTGAATGTGGTCGGCCTGATGAACACCCAGTTCGCGATCCAGACCGATGACGAAGGACGGGATATCGTCTACCTGCTGGAAGTCAATCCGCGCGCCTCGCGCACCGTGCCATTCGTATCCAAGGCCACCGGCCGGCCGCTGGCCAAGATCGCGGCCCGCTGCATGTCCGGCCAGACCCTGGCCGGGCAGGGCGCCACCGAGGAAATCATTCCCGGGTATTTCTCGGTCAAGGAGGCGATCTTCCCGTTCGCCAAGTTTCAGGGCGTGGACCCCATCCTCGGTCCGGAGATGCGTTCCACCGGCGAAGTGATGGGGGTCGGCCGCAACTTCAGCGCCGCGCTGGCGCGGGCGCAGGAGGCCGGCGGCATCAAGGCGCCGCCCAGGGGCAAGGCCTTCATTTCGGTGCGCGATCCGGACAAGAAGCGCGTGCTGCCGGTCGCCAGGGCGCTGGCCGAGCGCGGTTATTCGCTGGTCGCCACCCATGGCACTTGCGACTGGCTGTCGCGGAACGGTCTGGAATGCGAACCGGTCAACAAGGTGGTCGAAGGCCGTCCGCACATCGTCGATCTGATCAAGAACGGCGAGATCGTCTATATCGTCAACACGACCGAAGGCCGTCAGGCGATTTCCGACTCGTTTTCGATCCGGCGCGAGGCCCTGCAGCATCGCGTCACTTATTCCACCACGATCGCCGGCGCGCGCGCGCTGGTGTATTCACTCGAATATCGCGGCACCGGTCCGGTCTGGTCGCTGCAGGAATTGCACAGGGAGTTGTCGGCATGAGAGCGCCACTGACCATGAAGGGCGCGCAGCGTCTGCGCGAGGAGCTGGAGCAGCTGAAATCGGTGAAGCGGCCGGAGATCATCGCCGCCATCGCCGAAGCGCGCGCGCATGGCGATCTGCGGGAAAACGCCGAATATCACGCGGCGCGCGAACAGCAGGGCTTCATCGAGGGCAGGATCAAGCTGCTCGAAGGCGAGCTGTCCAATGCGCAGATCATCGATGTCGCGCATCTGAGCGTCGGCCGCCGGATCGTCTTCGGCGCCACCGTCACCCTGGCCGATACCGAGACCGACGAAGAGAGCCGTTACCAGGTGGTTGGCGATCTGGAGGCGGACATCAAGCAGGGCTTGATCGCGATTTCCTCGCCGCTGGCGCGTGCGCTGATCGGCAAGGAGGAGGGCGATACCGTAGTGATCGAAGCGCCGGGCGGGACCCGCGAATACGACATCGTCAGCGTCGCTTATACGGGCTGATCGCATGGGAGTGGCGACCGTCCTGCTTCCGCCGCGCGCGCTGCTGCCGGCAACCGGATTGCCGCCGGCGGTGGGCAAGGCGCTGGCGCGCGCGGACCGCGAGCAATCGCAACCGGGGCCGCGCGCGCAGTTGCGCCGGCACTTCCGTCTGCTGTCCGATGCCTGGCCGGCCGCGGCATTGACCCGGCAATGGGACGAGGGCGACGCGGCTCCCTATCTGTGGTTGCGCGCCGATCCGGCGTACATCGTGCCCGATGTCAATGGCGCGCGCATGTTCGGCCACGGGGCGATGCTGGCGCTGGCGGCGGACGACATCGAGGCCTTGCTGCCGGATCTGCGGCCGTTGTTCGGCGATGCCGGTTTCGAGCTGGACATGCCGAATCCGGCGCGCTGGTACCTGCGCCTGCCATCCGGGACGCCGCTGCCGGTATTCGCCGATCCCGATCAAGCGCTGGGCGAAAGCCTGACCGAGTACCTGCCGGAAGGCGATTCGGCGGCCGCGCGGCGCTGGCGGATACTGCTCAACGATGTGCAGATGCTGTTGCACCAGCATCCCTGGAACCAGCGCCGTGCCGCGCAAGGCAAACCCGAGATCAACTCGCTGTGGTTCTGGGGCGCCGGGACACTGCCGGAACTGGTCGGCAGCCGCTTCGGCGAAGTGCGCAGCCGCGATCCGTTGCTGCTGGCGCTGGCGCAGGCGGGCGGCATCGCCACCAACAGCGATGCGGCCAGGCCCGACCGGGATCTGCTGATCGATCTGCGGCACCTGCGCTCGGGCGGCGGTTTCGTCGAACAGGTGATGGAACCGATGCTGCAGGCGCTGCAACGTCACGAGATCGACAGTCTCGTTCTGGATTTCGAGGACGGGGTCTGCTTCACCCTGCATCCGGGCCAGCGACGCTGGCATTTCTGGCTGAAACCGATGATCCGGCTGGATGCCCGATGAAGCCGGTACAGATCCGCCGCCGGCCGCCGGCTTCGCAAGGCCAATGGCCGGAATCGCTTCCGCCTTTGCTGCAACGGATCTATGCCGCCCGTGGCGCCCTCGATCTGGAACAGGCGCGGCCGCCATTGGCGCGGTTGCTGCCACCGGATGCGCTGAGCGGACTGCGGACGGCCGTGCGCCTGTTGTCGGAGGCCATCGATGCCGACCGGCGCATCGTCGTGGTGGGAGATTTCGATTGCGACGGCGCCACCGCCTGTGCGGTCGGCGTACGCGGCCTGCGCATGCTCGGCGCCGGACACGTCGCGTACGCGGTTCCCAACCGGATGGTGCATGGGTACGGATTGTCCCCGGCGCTGGTGGCGGAACTCGCCGCGATGCGGCCGGATATTTTGGTCACCGTCGATCAGGGCGTGGCCTGTCATGCCGGTGTCGCCGCCGCCAGGGACCGTGGCTGGCAAGTGGTAGTGACCGATCACCATCTGCCGGGAGAAAGCCTGCCCGCCGCAGATGCCATCGTCGATCCGAACCTGGATGCCGATGGCTTCGCGAGCAAGGCGCTGGCCGGCGTCGGCGTGATTTTCTATGTCTTGCTGGCATTGCGCCGGTACCGGCGCGAGCTCGGCCTGCTGCGGGCGGGCGAGCCGGATTTGGGCGTTCTGCTGGATCTGGTCGCGGTCGGCACCGTCGCCGATCTGGTCCCGCTGGATGCCAACAATCGCGCCCTGGTCGGGGCGGGGTTGCGCCGTCTGCGCGCCGGCCACGGTTGCGCGGGCCTGCGCGCCCTGATCGAGGTCAGCCAGCGGCAGCCAGCACGCCTGACCGCGACCGATATCGGGTTCGCCCTGGGACCCCGGCTCAATGCGGCCGGACGTTTGGAGGACATGGCGCTCGGTATCGAATGCCTGCTGTGCGACGATCCGGCGCGGGCGCGGGAACTGGCGGAGTCGCTCAACGCCATCAACAGCGAACGCCGGCAGGTACAGCAGCGGATGACCAGCGATGCCGAAGCGGCATTGGCGCGCGTCGAACTGTCAGGAACCGCCGCGCCGGCGACGGCGGTATGCCTGTTCGACGCGCAATGGCATCAGGGCGTGGTCGGACTGGTCGCGTCCAGGATGAAGGAACGCTTGTACCGCCCGGTGATCGCGTTCGCGCCCACCGAACCAGGCGCGGGCATGTTGCGCGGTTCCGGCCGTTCGATTCCCGGGTTCCATCTGCGCGACGCACTGGTCGCAGTGGATGCGATGCATCCGGGACTCATCGAACGTTTCGGCGGCCACGCCATGGCGGCGGGACTGTCGCTGGACCTGCGGCATCTGCCGGCATTCCAGCAGGCGCTGGAAGACTATGCGAGCCGCACGCTGGACGAGGCCTTGTTGCAGTCGGTGCTGTGGAGCGACGGGGAACTGCTGCCGGGCGAATTCGACCGTTTCCATGCCGAGGCGCTGCGTGATGGCGGACCTTGGGGGCAAGGATTTTCCGAACCCCTGTTCGATGGCGTGTTCGAGCTGATCGATTGGCGGGTGTTGCGCGATGCGCACCTGAAACTGACCCTGGCCCACCCAAGCGGGGGCAAACCGCTGAGCGCCATCCATTTCAATGGCTGGCATGGACAACCGCCCGGCATGCGCCTGCATCTGGCCTATCGGCTGATGCCGGACGATTATCGCGGCGGGGACGCCGTGCAGTTGGTCGTCGAGCACCATCTCGCGGTGGCTTGAGCCGCCGGTTTTTTCGTTTCACGCTGACTCCAGCGCCGCACTTGGCTGGACTACGCCAATACAGGAAGCGGCCAAACGGGTGGCGAACCGGCACAAAACGACCGCCGGCGCGCAGCGAACCGCAACAGCGGCAGCATGCAGCCACCTGCGCCACGCCTATGGCCTTGGGGCTCTGCTTCTCACGGCTACTCAGCGATTGACCGAACCGAGGCGTATCAGGCTTTCCGCCGTCGATGTAACGACTTCCTCATTCGGCCGCGGATTCCACTCCAGCACCCGATGTGCTTTCTCATTGGACGTTGAGTAACGTAATCGCACCGAAACCGGCTACAGTGATTATTTTCGTCGTCGTATCCACCGGATTGCCGAATGCATGCGCCATTGCCGCCACTGACCCAGATTCCCGCCCAGATCGTGGCGGTTGCCGATTACGAGGCCTATGCGCGCGAACGGACGGACGAAGCGGCTTGGGCCTATTTCGACGGCGGCGCGGCCGATGAAATCACGGCGCGCGAAAACAGCGAGGCCTTCCAGCGGCTGCGGCTGCGCCGCCGGGTGCTGCGTGAAATGGCCGGCGGCAGCACGTCGCTGCGCCTGTTCGGGCAGTCGCTGGCGCATCCGATCCTGCTGGCGCCGGCGGCTTATCAGAAACTGCTGCATCCCGATGGCGAGCTGGCGACGGTATTGGCGGCATCGGCCATGCAGGCCGGCATGGTGCTCAGCGCACAGGCCAGCCGGACGCTGGAAGAGGTGGGGCAGGTGGCGCGCGCGCCGCTATGGTTCCAGCTGTACCTGCATCCGGATCGTCCGTTCATCGAGGAACTGGTGCGGCGTGCGCAATCGGCGGGCTATCGCGCCCTGGTGGTCACCGTGGATGCGCCGGTCAACGGCGTGCGCAATCGCGAGCAGCGCGCCGGCTTCGAATTGCCGGCGGGCGTGGAAGCGGTCAATCTGCGCGGCATGCAGGCAATGCCGTCGTACACGGTGCGCGCAGGAGAAGGTTCGCTGTTCGATAGCCCGCTGGCGACCAGCGCCACGACCTGGCGCGATATCGAATGGCTGCGCAGCGTGACCGGGCTGCCGATTCTGCTCAAGGGCGTCCTGGATCCCGACGATGCGCGGCGGGCGATTGCGATCGGCGCCGATGGACTGATCGTTTCCAATCATGGCGGCCGGGTTCTGGATACATTGCCGGCGACGATCGATGCATTGCCGCGGGTGGCCGCAGTGGTGGCCGGACGCGTGCCGATCCTGCTCGATGGCGGAGTCCGCCGCGGCACCGACATATTGAAGGCGCTTGCGCTGGGTGCGAGTGCGGTTCTGGTCGGGCGCCCCTATCTGCATGGCCTGGCGGCGGCCGGCGCGGTGGGCGTGGCGCATGTGATCCACCTGCTGCGCACCGAGCTGGAGATTGCGATGCTGTTGACGGGTTGCAGGACGCTGGACGAAATCGGTCCCGACACCATCTGGCACTGAGCGGGAGCCGCATCGTCCATGCGCCGAAAAGGCGACGACCGAAGCGCCGCGCCGATGGCGGTTGCCGCACGTGCGGCAACCGCCATCGGTCGGGAATCACTGCGCGGTGTAGCCGCCGTCCACCAGCAATGAGGAACCGCTGACGAAGGACGCCTGGTCGCTGGCCAGGAACAGCACGCATTGCGCGACTTCCTCGGCGCGGCCGAGGCGGCCCATCGGATGCAGCTCGACCAGGGCATCCAGCGCCGATTTCGGCAGGTTCTTCAGCAGCGGCGTATCGATATAACCGGGGCAAACCGCGTTGACGCGGATTCCTTTCGTGCCGTAATCGATCGCCAGCGTCTGCGTCAGCAGCTTCACGCCACCCTTGGCGGCGGCATAGGCGGTCACGGCATTCTTGCCGACATGGCTGTGGATCAAGCCGCAGTTGACGATGACGCCACCGCCCTGCTCGAGCATCTGTTCGATGACGTATTTGTCGCACAGATAGACGCCGGTCAGATTGATGTCGATGGTCCGCTGCCAGGCGTCTTCGGCGAGCTTGTCGATCGCGCCGTCGGCGGCGATGCCGGCGTTGGCGAACAGCACATCGATGCGGCCGAACTTGTCGACGGTCTGCTTGACCATCCGCTGGACCTGGTCGGTCCTGGTAACGTCGGTCTTGACGAAAAGCGCGGGCGTGCCGGCCTCGTTCAACGCGTCGGCGACTGCCTGACCATGATCGGAAAAGTCCGCGATCACGACTTTCGCGCCTTCCTTGGCGAATGCCTGGATGCTGGCCAGGCCGATGCCGCTCGCGCCACCGGTGACGATGACGACTTTGTCTGTGAATCTTGCCATAGGGATGCTCCTTCGAAAGTGTTCTGCCGGGTCCCGCGATGCATATCGGCCATTGTTTCCGGTGCCGATGGGCGCGTGGATCGATGCATCCGATTATCGAATCGCGGACATGAAGTTTTCGGTAAGCCGGGCGGGTATCGGCATGACAGGAACGAGAAGCAGCGTCGCGGATTTGCCGATGGACATGCCCGTCCATTGTGGTAGCGATGCGGCGCCAAGGTGTCTTGTCGATGACAACCCGTATTCCGTGGTTCTGGGACATGGCGGGCGAGTGGTTTGCCGGCGTTGCCTGGATGCATTGGACGATCCGCGTGGGTCGATGGCGACGATGACGGAACCCGAAGCGGTCTCACGGGTCGAACCCATGTCGGGATGGCCCGATCGACGGATCTTCGTGCCCGCGTCGGTCGTGTTAGGATTCGGCGGCCTGGATGGGGAGACGGTTCCAGGTGTCGAGCCGAGCCTGTATCGCGAGATATCGGCAGCCAGTCAGACAGACATGTGATCGAGACTCGTGATGGGCGCCGCCGCGGCCGCGCCGGTCATGGGGGGGCGGTCGATTCGCCATCGGCGTACACCAGATACAGATACACTCCGGAAATGGACACGTTGCTATCCAAACATCTGCATGGCGGGATGGTTCGGGCGGCCGGGCTGGCACTGGCGGCCACCTTGCTGCTGGCCGGCTGCGGCGACCGTGGCATTCCCCGCCAGAGCGGCGGCGATGCGGTTCCGGTCACGACGCAGGTGTTGCGGTTTTCCGACTGGAACGACAGCCTGCAGGCGATCGGCACGGCGCGGGCGCGCGAGTCGGTGGCATTGACGGCCAGCGTGTCGGAGATCGTCGACCAGGTGCATTTCGACAGCGGCGACCAGGTAAAAGCGGGGCAGGTGCTGGTCACATTGCGCGGCGCGGGCCAGCGTGCGGCGCTGGCCGAGGCCGAGGCGACCTATGCCGAAGCGGACCAGTTGTATCGGCGGCAACAGCAACTGGCGGCACAGCAACTGGTGTCCAGGGCCATGCTGGATACGCAGAAGGCCATGCGCGACGCGGCGCTGGCGCGGGTGCAGCGGATGCGCGCGGATATCCGCGACCGCAATATCCGCGCGCCGTTCGCCGGAGTGCTCGGTATCCGGCAGATCAGTCCGGGCGCGCTGATCACCTCCAATACCGTGATCGCCACGCTCGACGACATTTCGCATGTCTATGTCGATTTCCCGGTTCCGGAAGTGCAACTGGCCAGTCTCCATCAGGGCGACGAAGTGCGTGCGCGCGCCTCGGCCTATCCGGAGCGGGATTTCGTCGGCCGGGTCAGTGCCATCGATGCGCGGATCGATCCGGCCACCCGCGCGCTGACGGTCCGCGCCGATTTCGACAATGCCGGTCGCATGCTGCGGCCGGGCATGTTGCTGGATGTGCGTCTGTACCGGCCGACGCGGCAGGCGCTGGCGCTGGCGGAAATCGCGGTGGTGCAGGTCGGGCGCGAATCCTTCGTCTATCGGGTGAGCGCCGACGACAGCGTCGAACGGGTCGACATAGAGGTCGGTCCGCGCAGCGACGGCCGGGTCGAAATCCTGTCGGGACTGAACGCCGGTGATCGCGTCGTGGTCGACGGCACCGGCAAACTGCGTGCCGGACTGAAAGTCAGCTATCCGGCGGATGCGGCGCCGGCATCGCCGGTCGCTCCGGCGGCGCGGGTGCATACCGGAGCCGACGCGACGCCCGGATGAAACTTTCCGATACCTCGATCAAGCGCCCGGTCTTCGCGGCGGTGATGAGCCTGCTGCTGATCGTGCTGGGCGTGATGTCGTACAGCCGCCTGACCCTGCGCGAACTGCCGGCGATCGATCCGCCGATCGTGTCGGTCTGGGTCGAGTACACCGGTGCGTCGGCGAACGTGGTCGAGACCCGCATCACCCAGATACTGGAAGACGCGCTGGCCGGCATCGAAGGCATCGAGACCATCGAGGCTCGCAGCCGCAACGGCTCGTCCTCGGTCAGCATCGAATTCAAGCCTTCCCGCGACGTGGAGGCGGCGGCCAACGACGTGCGCGATGCGGTCAGCCGCGTCGCCGACCGCATGCCGGACGATGCGCGCCCGCCGGAGATCACCAAGGTCGAGAGCGACGCCGATCCGATCCTGTGGCTGAACATGAGTTCGGGCACGATGGACGCATTGCAGCTCAGTGATTACGCCGAACGCTACGTGGTCGATCGGCTGTCCAGCATCGACGGCGTGGCGCAGATCCGCATCGGCGGGCGTCAGCGCTATGCGATGCGGATCTGGCTGGACCAGGACCAGATGGCCGCGCGCGGACTGACCGTGGCCGATGTGGAAAACGCGCTGCTGCGCGAGAACGTCGAA
The DNA here is from genome assembly GCA_031263725.1 of Lysobacteraceae bacterium. Taxonomy (GTDB): domain Bacteria; phylum Pseudomonadota; class Gammaproteobacteria; order Xanthomonadales; family Xanthomonadaceae; genus JAITWM01. The sequence continues at coordinate 25,580 of JAISFF010000073.1, forward strand.
TTGCCGGCCGGCCGGATCGAATCCAACGACCGCGACTTCACGTTGCGCGTCGAGCGCGGCTATCTCAAGCCGGAGGATTTCCAGCGGATTCCGCTGTCCAAGGGCGCGAACGGCTATGTGGTGCGGCTGGGCGATGTGGCCAGGGTGGAGCTGGCCTCGGCCGAGCGGCGCGCCTACTTCCGCAGCAATGGCGAGCTCAATGTCGGCCTGGGCGTGGTCAAGACTTCGACCGCGAACGCACTGGACGTGGCGCGCGCGGCGCGCGGCGAGGCGGAAAAGATCGATGCCGGTCTGCCCGAGGGCACCCGGCTGTTCGTCGCTTTCGACAATACGCTGTTCATCGACGCATCGGTGGAACGGGTCCATCACACGCTGGTCGAGGCGGTGATCCTGGTGCTGGCGGTGATCTGGCTGTTCCTGGGCAGCGTGCGCGCGGCGGTGATCCCGGCGGTGACGGTGCCGGTATGTCTGATCGCGGCTTTCATCGCGCTGTACGCCTTCGATTTCTCGATCAATCTCCTAACCCTGCTGGCGCTGGTGCTGGCGATCGGACTGGTGGTGGACGATGCCATCGTCGTGGTCGAGAACATCCAGCGCCGCATCGATCTGGGCGAGCCTCCGCTGGTCGCGGCGCAGCGCGGTACCGCGCAGGTGGCGTTCGCCGTGATCGCCACCACCGTCGTGCTGGTGGCGGTATTCCTGCCGGTCGGTTTCCTGCAGGGCAATACCGGCCGCCTGTTCCGCGAGCTGGCGGTGGCGCTGGCCAGCGCGGTCGCGTTGTCGGCTTTCGTGGCGCTGACGCTGACGCCGATGATGGCGTCGAAACTGCTGCGGCTGCACGATCAGGAGAGACCCAACCGGCTGCACGCGGGCATCAACCGTGTCCTGCAGCGCATCGGCGAGGGATACCGGTCCATTCTGGACCGGCATGTCGGCAAGGCCTGGCTGTTCGGCCTGCTGATGCTGGCGGCGACGGCGCTGAGTGTCGCGCTGTATCGCGCCATCCCCTCCGAACTGGCGCCGGCGGAGGATCGCGGTTCGTTCCAGGTGTTCGTCGATGGGCCGGAAGGCGCGGGCTACGACTATACGGTCGGGCAGATGCAGCAGGTCGAAGCGATCATCAACCGGCACGTCGGGCCGGACCAGCCGATCCTGCGCGCCAATCCGCGGATTCCCGGCAACTTCGGCGGCGGCGAGGAAATGCATACCGGCCGCGTCAGCATCTATTTGCAGGATTGGTCCAGGCGCGACATCAGCACGCTGGATGTGGCGGCGCGGTTGCAGCAGGAGCTGAGCGTACTGCCCGGAGTGCGCAGCCGCACCCAGGTCGCCGGCGGCCTGGTGCGCAGCCGCGGGCAGCCGTTCCAGATGACGCTGGGCGGACCCGACTACACCGAGCTTGCGGAATGGCGCGACCGCATTCTGCGGCGCATGGAGGACAATCCGGGTTTGGTGGGACCGGATTCGGACTACAAGGAAACCCGGCCGCAGATGCGGGTCAACATCGACTATCAGCGAGCGGCCGATCTCGGCGTTTCCGCCACCGAGATCGGGCATGCGCTGGAGACCATGATGGGTTCGCGCCGGGTCACCACCTATGTGGACAATGGCGAGGAATACGATGTCGTCGTCCAGGCCGACAGGCCCGGACGCGCTTCGCCGGAAGCGCTGTCCGCCATCCATGTGCGCGGCAACGGCAACGCGCTGATTCCGCTTTCCAATCTGGTCACCCTGAGCGAGGTGGCCGAACCCGGCGCGCTGTACCGCTTCAACCGGCTGCGCGCGGTGACCATCAGTGCCGGACTGGCATCGGGGTATTCGATGGGCGAGGCGTTGGCCTGGGCCGAGCGCGTGGCGCGCGAGGAACTGCCCGAATACGCGCAGGTGGACTGGAAGGGCGAGTCGCGCGAATTCCGGAAATCCGGCGCCGCGGTGCTGCTGACCTTCGCGATGGCGCTGCTGATCGTCTATCTGGTGCTGGCCGCGCAGTTCGAAAGTTTCATTCATCCGCTGGTGATCATGCTGACCGTGCCGCTGGGCGTGCTGGGCGCGCTGGTCGGCCTGTATGTCAGCGGTGGCACGCTGAACCTGTTCAGCCAGATCGGCATCGTGATGCTGGTGGGGCTGGCGGCCAAGAACGGCATCCTGATCGTCGAGTTCGCCAATCAGTTGCGCGACGGCGGGCGCAATGTGCACGAGGCCATCGTCGCGGCGGCGACGGTGCGCTTGCGGCCGATCCTGATGACCTCGACCGCCACGGCGGTGGGCGCGATCCCGCTGGTGGCGGCGGGCGGTCCGGGTTCGGGCAGCCGTGCGACCATCGGCGTGGTCATCATCTTCGGCGTTTCGGTTTCGACCTTGCTGTCGTTGTTCGTGGTGCCGGCGTTTTATTCGCTGCTGGCTCCATTCACCCGTTCGCCGCAGGCGGTCGCCAGGGAGCTGGAACGGCTGGAGCAACAGACGCCATCGGTCGGCGGCCACGCCTGATCCGTTCCCGCCGCCGTTCCCGGGACCCATGACGGGCTGCGCGAAGGACGGATTTTTTGCTACGGTTTGCGCTCCCGTCGCGCGGCTTTCCGTTCCTGCCGGCTGACGCTCGTCCGGGTCGTCAGGAACCGTCCCGATTCATCATTTCCGAGTGGAGAAGCCGCGCGTGCTCGAAAAAATCATCACCACGATCAATGCCGTCATCTGGAGTCCCGCGCTGGTATTCCTTTGTCTGGGCGCGGGCCTGCTGTTCTCGATCCGGACCCGTTTCATGCAGGTGCGCGGACTGGCCGAAATGTTCCGCCTGCTGTTCAAGGGGCGCTCCTCCAATGCCGGCGTCTCCTCGTTCCAGGCATTGACAATGTCGCTGGCCGGCCGCGTCGGCGTCGGCAACATCGCCGGCATCGCCACCGCGATCAGCTTTGGCGGCCCCGGCGCGGTGTTCTGGATGTGGGTGATGGCCTTCCTCGGCGCTTCGACAGCGTATGTCGAATCCACGCTGGCGCAGATCTACAAGGAAAAGGACGAACAGGGCCGTTATCGCGGCGGTCCCGCCTATTTCATCGAACGCGGCATCGGCAAGAAATGGTATGCGTGGCTGTTCGCGGTGGCGATGGTGTTCTCCTGCGGCTTCCTGCTGCCGGGCGTGCAGGCCAACGAGATCGCCAACGGCCTGCGCAATGCATGGCAGGTGCCGTCGTGGATCACGGCGACCGGCGTCGTGGCGCTGCTGGGCTTCATCATCTTCGGCGGGGTCAAGCGCATCGCGCATTTCGCCGAGGTCGTGGTGCCGTTCATGGCCATCGGCTACGTGTTCATCGCGGTGGCCATCCTGGTCGTGAACGCCGGGCAGGTGCCGGCCATGTTCGCGCTGATCTTCAGGAGCGCGTTCGGCGCCGATGCGGCGTTCGGCGCGATGCTGGGCACCGCGATCATGTGGGGCGTCAAGCGCGGCATCTATTCCAACGAAGCCGGGCAGGGCACCGGCCCGCACGCGGCGGCGGCGGCGGAAGTCTCGCATCCGGCCAAGCAGGGTTACGTGCAGGCGTTTTCGGTCTACTTCGATACCTTCATGGTGTGCACGGCGACTTCGGTGATGGTGCTGGCCACCGGTTCCTACAACGTCAAGGCGCGCACCGGCGATGGCTGGATCGTGCAGCGCCTGCCGGGCATCGAGGGCACCGGCTTCGTGCAGAACGCGGTGGAGTCGCTGTTGCCCGGTTTCGGCGCCGGCTTCGTCGCGATCGCGCTGTTCTTCTTCGCCTTCACCACGATCATGGCGTACTACTACATCGCCGAGACCAATGTGGCCTACATCAACCGCATCGTGCATCGTCCCTGGTTGATCCTGTTGCTGCGGATACTGGTGCTGGCGGCGGTGGTGATCGGCATCTACCGTTCCGGCGGCGCGACCTGGATGCTGGGCGACATCGGCGTGGGCCTGACCACCTGGCTCAACCTGATCGCGATCCTGCTGCTGCAGAAACCCGCCCTGCGGGCGTTGCGCGATTACGAGCGGCAGAAGCGGGCCGGGCAGGATCCGGTGTTCGACCCCGATGCCCTCGGCATCCGGCGTGCCGAGTTCTGGCGGAAGCGGCCATGAGTGTCTGGAAAGGAACGAAACCGGCGCAAGCCGCGCCGAGCCGGCAGGAGGAAACGCGCGTCTGCGGCTTCAACGCCGTGCGCGCGGTCCATGCCGCCCGTCCCGAGGCGATCCGCAAGCTGTACCTGAGCGAGTCGCGCATCGCCGACCTGAAGCCGTTGCTGGCGTGGTGCGTGCGCCATCGTGTCGGCTATCGGGTGGTGGAGGACGGGGATCTGGTCCGGCTCAGCGGCAGCGGGCATCACGAAGGTGTCGTGGCCGATGTGCTGCGCGTCGAGCCACAGCCGTTGTCGCAATGGCTGTCGGCGCTGCCGGAAGGCCCCGCGCTTGCGGTGTGGCTGGATGGCGTGGGCAATCCGCACAATTTCGGCACCATCCTGCGTTCCGCCGCGCATTTCGGCGCGGCCGCCATCCTGTTGCCGCCAGCCTCGACCTTGACCCTGTCCGCCGCCGCCGCGCGCATCGCTGAAGGCGGGGCGGAGAGCGTGCCGCTGGTGCGGCTGCCGCCATCCCGGCAGGCGATCGAGCCATTGCGATGCGCCGGTTTCGGATTGCTGGCGACCGTGGTCGGGGGTGGCGATGACCTGTTTGCGGCCGCGTTGCCCGCCCGTTGCGTCTACGTGCTCGGTGCGGAGGAGACTGGCCTGGAACCAGGATTGGCGGCCGCCTGCGATTGATCGCTGTCGATTCCCGGCAGCGGAGCGGTGGAGAGCCTCAACGTGGCGGCGGCGGCCGCCGTGTTTCTGGCGCAGTGGCGGCAACGCCATCGGAACGGGGAAAGCGGATTGCCGCGCGCGATGCCGTTATAGCCAGCGTGCCCGTTTGAATGCCCAGTACAGACCGCCGCAAGCCGCGGCGACGATGCCGATCAGGATCGGATACGCATAGGGATGGCCCGCCTGCGTCTCGGGCATGTCCTGGAAGTTCATGCCGTACCAGCTGGTGATCAGGGTAGGCGCGGCCAGCAATGCGGCCCAAGCGCCGAGCCGCTTGACGGTTTCGCCCTGTGCGAAGGTGACCAGCGACAGGTTGACGTTCAGCGCCGTGCCCAACAGATCGCGCAGCGTGTCGATCGCATCGTTGATGCGGACCGCATGGTCGTGGACATCGCGCAGATAGAAACGCGCGCCTTCGGGAATCAGATCGCCCTGGGTCCGCATCAGTTGCGCCAGCATGTCCTGCAAGGGACCTACCGCCACGCGCATGTTGGTCAGTTCGCGCTTCAGGTCGTACAGTCGCATCACCGTCTTGCGCCGGTAGGTCTTGGAGAAGATGTCCTTTTCCAGCACCTGCAAGGTGTTGCGGAAACCTTCGACGATGGGAAGATAGTTGTCGACGATGAAGTCGAGTACCGCGTACAGGGCGAAACCCGGCCCCAGTTCCAGCAGGCTGGCATCGCGTTCCAGCCGGGTGCGCGCGGGCGTGTACGACAGCGAAGCGCCATGCCGTACCGTCAGCAGGAAACGCGGCCCCAGGAATGCGTGGGTCTCGCCGTAGCGGATGTGCTCGTCGACCATCTGCGCGGTCTGCGCGACCACGAACAGCGAATTGCCGTAGGACTCGACCTTGGGCCGCTGGTGGGCGAAGCGCGCGTCTTCGATGGCCAGATCGTGCAGACCGAATTCGCGCTGCAGCAGATCCAGCACTGGATCGTCCGGTTCGTACAGGCCCACCCAGGCAAAGCCGTCCGGATGCCGTTCCAGCATTTCGCTGGCCTGGTCCAGCGGAATGTCATGGCGCTTGCAGTCGCCATCGTAGTAGACGCAGTTGATGACGCTGGGATCGGGCTGGCTGGCGGGTTCGGTCATGGGCGCATTCTCGCTCGGGCCCGCGATGGTCGTGGATAGGACGGAAACCGGAGGCGGGTGAAGCGCCAGGCCAGGGCCAGATGGATGGGCGGCAGCAGTGCGATCCAGTTCAGGTCGTGCTGCGGCTGTTCCGACAGCCAATGGGTGAGCGGGGCCAGCGCGGCCAGGATCGCGATCAGCCACAGTAACCGCTGCAGCAGAGGTTGCGGCTGGCAGCCGCAGAGGACTCGCCAGCCCAGCGGAATCAGCAGCAGACACAGCGGGTTCAGCAGCAGCGCATTGCGATTGCCCCAGGCCGCCCAATGGCCGGTGAAACCCCACAGGAACAGTAGCAGCGCGCCGAGCAGCGCGCACAGCAGCCAGAACGGAATCGCCAGCGCGGCGACGGCGCGGGGCGCAAAGCGTCCGACGACGACGATCGCCAGGCCGATGCCCGCGCCCGCCAGCAGCCACGGCCACCATTCCCTGGCCTGTTCGACCGGTTCCGGAGCGAGCCGGTGGCGGAGTATCGATTGCCGCTCCTGGACCAGCGGACGGCCGTCGCTGTTCTTGGCCTTTGCCAGGCTGTCAGCGAGCCGCATCGGGATGAAGGCGTCGCTCCAGCCGTTCAGGGATTCGTCCGCTTTCGGTCCCAGACCCAGGTCGAAGACGACCCACATCCAGGGTACCGGCCGCGCCAGACGCACGGCCTCGCTGCGATAGGTGTTGCCGCGCGCCTGGCTCTGCAATTGCGGACGCAGCGTGCCGTTCAGCGCCTTGTCCAGCGCGTCGCGGACCTGGGTGGCGCAGTTGCTGTCGAAATAGTCGTAACGGTAGCGGGCGTTTTCCGGGCGCGCCTGCTCGGCCAGCAGGTCGGCCATCCGCTGCGCCTGTTCCGGCCGCAGATCCAGCCACTGCAGGTCGGCGCCGCGGCCTTCCATGCGGTACTGCACCAGATCGTCTTCCAGCGGCAGTGCGACCAGGTAATACATCATCTCGCCACGGATGAAGCGGACGACGAAATCGGACTCGGCGGGATCGAAGAAGCCGTAGTTGTACGACGTTGCGGCGCCGGTATCCGGATCGGCCACGACGATGGCGTTGTGGCCGAAGCGCTCGAAGAACGCTTCGCCGGGCTGCATCGTCATCACGCCGATGCGCGGCGCGGCGGCGGCGATCGAGGCGGTCAGCGTCAGCAGCGCCGCCAGCCAGCATGAAGACCAGCGGTGCGCGCGGCGGACCATCAGCCGGCTTCTTCCGGACTGGGCGGCAGGATGGTCAGCTGGAACGCCTGCACGCGACGGGCATCGGCGCGGATCACGCGGAATACGAAACGGTCCAGCGCCAGTTCCTCTCCCGTTTCCGGAAGATGCCCGATGGCTTCGGTGACCAGCCCGCCGATGGTGTCGTATCCGTCATCGGGGAAGTCGGCGCCGAAGCGTTCGTTGAAATCCTCGATCGGCGTCAGTGCGTCGACAATGAACTGTCCATCGGCCTGGGCCGCGATCAGACCGGCGTCGTCCCCGGCATCGTCGTGTTCGTCGTCGATCTCGCCGACGATCTGCTCCAGCACGTCCTCGATCGTCACCAGTCCGGCGACTCCGCCGTATTCGTCGATGACGATGGCCATGTGGTTGTGCGAGAGCCGGAATTCCTTCAACAGCACGTTGAGCTTCTTCGACTCGGGGATCAGCACCGCCGGCCGCAGCAGCTCGTGGACGTTGGGCGCGCCGCGATCGGCGAAGACGCCGCGCAGCATATCCTTGGCCAGCAGGATGCCGAGGATTTCGTCCTTGTCGTCGCCGTGCACCGGGAAACGCGAGTGGCCGGATTCGATGATCTCGGTCATCAGCGTCGGGAAATCGGCGTCGATCGGCAAGGACACCATCTGCGACCGCGATACCATCACGTCGCCGACGCTCAGCTCGGAGACCGAGATCGCGCCTTCCATCATCCGCAGCGTATCGTTGTCGATCAGGCCGTCTCCCTGCGCGCCGCGCAGGATCGCGAGCAGTTCCCCGCGGGTGTCGGGTTCACCGGAAAACGCCGCGCTGATGCGTTCGAACAGGCTACGGCGTTTTTCCTGCGGTTCCTGGGATTGGCGACTGTCGTCTTCTGACATCAAGGGTCGTAAAGGCGCCGCACGGGCGTTGCCGGTAGTCTAGCAGGCGCGCGGGCGATCGCGGGAACACCCTCCGGGCCGGTATGGACGATTGTTCCTCGCGGGATCACGGTGCGATGCAGGGGGGCGGCGCGGTTTTCGCTCGCGCCGGTTCGGATTCCATCGGAACGTTGCGGCTGGCTCGGTTTTCCGGCTTGTGGCAGACGGTTTCGATGTTGTGGCCGTCCGGCCCGATGACGAAGGCGGCGTAGTAATCGGGATGGTAGCGGGGACGCAGGCCGGGTGCGCCATTGTCCTTGCCGCCCGACTCCGTTTCATCGCCGCTGCGTGCCGATGCCATGCTTGCGGCCGACGGCAAGCCATGCATGTGAACTCAACCGCGCTCGGATGGGCCGCGGGAGCCGCATCTGTGTGCGATAAAAAAGCCCGAAGCGGACTTCGGCAAGCGTAATGAAGACCGCTTGCCGGGGGAATCAGGGGGGTCCGCTTCGGGCAATGAAGTCAGCGTGCAACGTTCGGCGATACGTCCTCGTCCACATGCCACAGCTCGTGGCTGTCGATCATTACCTTGAGCCGCGCCTCCAGCGCATCGACGCGGGCGTTGGCCTCGGCCAGGGCGGCCTGGCGGCTGTTGCGTTCGGCCAGCAGGCGTTCGGCCAGACTGGCCTCGCCCAGTTCCCATGCCCGGTACATGCGTTGGCCGGCGATATCCGTGGCCTGCCGGGCCTGATGCTGCGCCTGCCACTGGCGCAGACGGTTGTCCGCGGCCAGGACCGTCAGCCGCGCTTCCCGTTCGATGTCGCGGCGCATGGCCAGCGCATCGTCGTGCAGGGCCTGGGCGGTGGCGTTTTCGGCGACGGCCGTGGCGCTGCGGGCGCGGCCACCCAGCGGCACCGAGATGGTGACGCCGAGCACGCGTTCTTCGCCATCGCGTTCGCTGGTCATGCTCAGCCCGATGGTGGGATCGGGCATGCGTTCGGCGCGTGCGCGTGCGGCGATGGATTCCTGCTGCAGGGCATCCTCGTTCGCGGCGCCGATTTCGTGGCTGCGGCCGACGATCCTGGCGATCCAGGCGGCATCGTCGCCGGGCAACGGTGTCGGATCGGGCAGGTTGCAGATGCGTTCCGGCAGCGGAATCTGCGGAAAATCGTTGAGCAGAGTCAGCCGCGTGGATTGCCAGGCGGCTTCCGCCTGCCACTGGGCGGCGTCGGCCTGGGCCAGCTCCGCTTCCAGCAGGTTCAGATCGAGGCGGGCGCTGTCGCCCAGTTCCACCTGGCGGTTCATCGCATCGCGTTGTTCCTGCAGCAACTCGCGCTGGCGTCGCGCCTCCGCGGCCGCCTGACCGGTGCGCAGATGATCCATCCAGGCGGTCAGCAGACGGCGCGCGGCCTGATGCCTGGCATCGTCCCAGCGCAATCCGGCGGAAGCGGCGCCATGCCGGCCGATTTCGCGATCCAGCTTGGCCTTGCCCGGCATCCGGAGGGTACGGCTGACGCCGGCTTCCCATTCGCGGAAATTGCCTTCGTTGCCGGTGCGGCGTCGTTGCGGCGAGGCATTGAGCGAGAACTCGTGCGGTCCGGCGGCGAGTGCGCGCGCTTGTGCCTGCGCGGCATCGGTACGCGCGCCGGCGGCGAGAACCTCGGCCTGCTGCGTGATCGCGGTATGCACCGCCGGGTCGGGCGGCAGGTAATCCTGTGCCACGACGGCCAGCGGCCATGCGGCCAGCAGCGCAATGAACGGACGGATACGGGAACCGATCATGCCAGCGCTCCCGCATCGATGATGGGTGTGATCCACCACAGCGCGTCGTGGGACTTCACATGCCGGCGCAGAAAATCCAGCAGCGGCCCGGCGTTTTTCTCTTCCGCCAGCGCCCACGCCAGATAGCGGTCGGATTTGCCGTGAATCCGTTCCTCGATGCGGGTCTTGTGCGCGAAACCATGGCCGTAGCCCTTGATGATGGTGAAGCGCGGCGCGTGCAGCGCCGCCATCATGGCCTCGGTGACGGTTTTCTCCAGCGCGGGCGGGAAGGTCACGTTGACCTGGACCATTGGCCCCTCGGGCAGTATGCAAGGAGGCGTCATGTGCTGGCACTCGCTTGGGTGGATGAGCGGTCGGAATGGGCCTGGCCAAAGCGCCGATAGAGCATCGGCAGCAACAGCAGCGTCAATGCGGTCGAGCTGACCAGGCCGCCGATGACGACGGTTGCCAGCGGTCTCTGGATTTCGGAACCGGGACCGCTGGCCAGCAGCAATGGCACCAGGCCGAGCGCGGTGATGGTGGCGGTCATCATCACCGGGCGCAGCCGGCGCAGCGCGCCTTCACGCACCACCAGCTCCATCGGAATGCCTTGCTCGTACAGATGGTTGAAGTGGGTCACCATGACCAGACCGTTGAGCACCGCGATGCCGAGCAGGGCGATGAAGCCCACCGAGGCTGGCACCGACAGGTACTGTCCGGAGAGCCACAGGCTGAAGATGCCGCCGACCAGGGCGAACGGCACGTTGCCCAGGATCAGCAGCGCCTGCCGCGCCGAGCCGAAGGTGGTGAACAGCACGATGAAGATCAGGCCCAGCGCGATCGGCACCACCAGTCCGAGGCGGTCCGCCGCGCGCTGCTGGTTCTCGAACTGGCCGCCCCATTCGAGGCGGTAGCCGGAGGGCAGCGGCACCGATCCGGCGACGGCCGCGCGCGCTTCCTCGACGAAACCGACCAGGTCGCGGCCGCCGACGTTGGCCTGGATCAGGGCGAAGCGCGAGCCGTTCTCGTGGCCGACCTTGACCGGCCCTTGCGTCACTTTCATCGTGGCCAGCGATGTCAACGGAATCTCGCCTTGGCCGGGACGGGCCAGGCGCAGGTCCTCGAAGCGCGCGGCGGAGTCGCGCACATCGGCGCTGCCGCGGACCAGGATCGGGGTACGGCGTTCCGGTTCGATCACCTCGCCGGCGGACAATCCTTCCAGTTGCGAGCGCAATTCGTCCTGGACGTTGGCGACCGACAGCCCGGCGCGCCCGGCCGCGCGCGAATCGACATCGACGCTCAGGTACTGCACGCCTTCGGTGGCCTGGGCCAGCACGTCCTGCGCGCCCGGCAGCGCTTCGATGATGGCGGCGATCCGCTGGGTCAGTTCGTCCAGCGCATCCAGTTCGGGACCGAAGATCTTGATGGCCAGGTCGCCGCGGCTGCCGGTGAGCATTTCCGAGATGCGCATTTCGATGGGTTGGGTGAAGCCGTACTCGATGCCGGCGAAATGGGTGTCCATGACCCGACGGATCTCGCCGATCAGCCATTCCTTGTCCTGCACGCGCCAGGTCTGCTTGGGCGCGAGTTGCAGGAACATGTCGCTTTCGTTGAGCCCCATCGGGTCCAGACCCAGTTCGTCCGAACCCACGCGCGAGACGATGTGCTTGACCTCGGGCAGCGCCGTCTTGATCGCATGCTCGACCGCCAGATCCTGGTCCAGCGCTGCCTGCAGGCCGATTGACGGCGGTTTCTGCAATTGCAGCAGGATGTCGCCTTCGTCCATGTTGGGCATGAAGGTCCTGCCGGTGAGCAGGTAGGCGCCGATGCCGACCGCCAGCGCGATTGCGGCGATGCCGATCACGCGCGCGGGATGTCCGAGCGCGCCTTCCAGCAGCGGGTGATAGATGGCCTCCAGCTTGCGCATCAGCCAGGGTTCGCGGTGCGGGCGCTCCTTCAGGATCAGCGAGGACAGCACCGGCACCAGGGTCAGCGACAGGATCAGCGAACTCGCCAGCGCGAAGATGATGGTGACGGCCACCGGCGAGAACATCTTGCCCTCCAGTCCTTCCAGCGTCATCAGCGGCAGGAAGGTCAGGCAGATGATCAGGATGCCGGAGGCGACCGGTACCGCGACCTCGCGCGTGGCCTCGTAGATCCGGTGCCGTCGCGGCAGGTGCGCGCCAGCGGCGGAGGGCGTGAGCTGGCTGACCGCGTTCTCGGTCACCACCACCGCGCCATCGACCAGCATGCCGATGGCGATGGCCAGGCCGCCCAGGCTCATCAGGTTGGCGCCCTGTCCGGTGATGCGCATCAGCAGGAAGGTGGACAGCGCCGCGAAGGGCAGCATCAGCGCCACGACGATGGCCGCGCGCAGCTCGCCCAGGAACAGCAGCAACAGGATCATCACCAGAAGGGTGGCTTCAAGCAGCGCTTTCTCGACGGTGCCGACCGCGCGTTCGATCAGGGCGCTGCGATCGTAGAAGGTCTCGATCTTCACGCCGGGCGGCAGTGTCTGCGAGATTTCGTCCATGCGCGCACGGATCTGTTCCATCAGCGCCGAGGCATCGGCGCCGCGCAGGGCCACAACGATGCCTTCGACCGCTTCGCCTTCGCCGTCGCGGCTGACCGCGCCATAGCGGGTCAGCGCCTGGATCCTGACTTCGCCGACATCGCTGATGCGCACCGGCACCGGTCCGGGCCTGATTACGATGTTGCCCAGATCGTCGAGGTTGCGGATGGCGCCTTCGGCGCGAACGATCAGGGTTTCCTCGCCCGCACCGATGCGGCCGGCGCCATCGTTGCGGTTGTTGGCCTCGATCGCGGCGACCACATCGGTGAACAGCAGGCCGTTGGCGGTCAGCCGTGCGCGGTCGGGAATGACGACGAAGGTCTTGACCTCGCCGCCCAGCGCATTGACATCGGCCACGCCCGGGATCGTGCGCAGTGCGGGACGGATGGTCCAGTCCAGCAGCGTGCGCTTTTCGGTCAGGCTCAGGCCGGCGCCTTCGATGGTGAACATGAAGATGTCCGACAGCGGTGTCGAGATCGGCGCGAGGCCGCCGCTGACGCTGGTGGGCAGCGAACCGGCGACGTTGGAGTAGCGTTCGGCGACCTGCTGCCGCGCCCAGTAGAGGTCGGTGCCTTCGGCGAAGTCCAGGGTGATGTCGGCGATGGCGTATTTCGCGGTGGAGCGCAGCATGGTGCCGCTGGGCACGCCCAGTAGCTCCATTTCCAGCGGCGCGATCACTCTCGACTCGACTTCCTCCGGGGTCATGCCCGGTGCCTTGAGGATCAGCTTGACCTGGGTCGGCGCGATGTCGGGATAGGCGTCGATGGGCAGGCGCGAGAATGCGACCGCTCCGGAAATCAGTACCGTGACGGCTCCCAGCAACACCAGTACGCGCTGGCGCAGCGAGAATTCGATCAGTCTGGCGAGCATCGGGCCTTACTCCGCCGGAACCAGCGATTTCAGCGCAACCGTGCCGCGGGTGACGACATCGGCGCCCGCCTGCAGGCCTTTTCCGCGGACCACGGCCAGTGCGTCGCTGCCTCCCAGCCGCTCGACCGCGACGGCGCGGTAGTCGCACCCTTCCTGCACGTAGAGGACCGAACGTTCTCCCTGCGGCAGCAATGCGTTGTCGGGAACGGTGACCGCGCCCGCGGGGACCGGCAGCATCAGCGTGACGTTGAACTGCTGGCCCGCCACGAAACGGCTGTTCTCGGCCAGGTGCGCACGCACCCGCAGGCTCTGGCTGGCGGCGTCGGTATCGGCGCCGACCGCGGCGACTTCGGCGCGGCTGCCGTCGGGCAGCAGTACGGGCAGACCGATGGTCAGCGCGTCGTCGGTCCGCACCGGCACGTTGAAGATGATGTCGATCTGGCCGGAATCGGCGATGACGAAGGCGCTGTCCATGGCCGCCAGTGCCTGTCCCGGTGCGACGCCGCGACGCAGGACGCGGCCGGACATCGTCGCCAGCAATTCGTACTCTCCGGGCTGGCCGTCGCCGATGATGCGCAGGTTGGCCATCGTGCCCTGGGCCTGGCGCAGACCGTCGTGCGCCAGCGACGCGCGCAGGCGCGTCTGCTCGTAGCGGGATGCCGGAATGATGCCTTCGCTCAGCAATTGCGAATCGCGGCTGGCCTGCTGTGCCGCCGCGCGGGCTTCGCTGTTGGCATTGGCCAGCTCCATCTGCGCGGCGAGCAGGTCGCGGCTCTGGATGCGGGCCATCGGCTGTCCCCGTGCGACCGTGGCGCCATCATCGACCAGTACCCGTGTAACCACACCCGCGTAGGGGATCACCACCTGGGTACTGGCATCGAGTGGCGCCTGCGTTTCCGCCGCCAGTCCTGGCAACGGCAACGCACTGGCTGCCGCGGCTTTGGCGGTTTCGATGCCCAGGCCCAATACCTGGTTTTCGGTGAGGGTGACACTGCCCGGCGCATTGCTGAGCACGGCTTCGACGGCCTCGCCGGCATGGTTGCCGCCGCGACCGAGCAGGATGCAGGCGATACCGGCGATCAGCGCGATCATGGCCAGGATCAGGAACACGCGCAGTGCGCGTGCGTTCTTCATCGATTCGCTTGCTGTGGGTGTCATCGTTCGCTCGGTTCGGTGATGGATGCGTCGCCCTCCGCACGCATGCGGAAATGGAGACGGTGCCGCGTTGCGCCCCGGGGGGGCGAGTGCGGACGAGGATGGCCGCCGCAGCTTTCAGATCGCTTTGGGAAATGCCGGCCTGATCGAAACGAAGATGGAAGTGCGATGCAATGCGCACTGGAAAACAGTGTTCGTGACCGTAATGACGAGGTTACAACGACGGGAATGCGCCCAACCCGACCCGCAGGCGCCCTGCGCGCAGGCGGAACCGCAGGCGCAGCCCCAGAGCGTGCGCGAATTCCGAGGCCAGGGCCAGCCCCAGGCCGGCGTGCTGTGCGGTGCCGCCTTGTTCGTTCTTGCGCCAGAAGCGTGCGCCCATGCGCGCGAGATCGGCTTCGGTCAGTTCGCTGGCTTCGTTTTCCAGGCAGATCCATCCGCCGTCGCTATCGTTTTCGATCACGCAATCGATGCGGCTGCCTTCCGGTGCGTATTCGATGGCGTTGTGCAGCAGGTTGCTCAATATGCGTTCCAGCACCGCCTCGTCGCTGCGGGTCCAGGACTGGTCGGGAACGTCGAGGCGTATTTCGAGCTGCTTTGCCTCGGCGCCATGTCGCTGAAGCCCGATCATGTCGCGCGTCGATGCGCTCAGGTCCAGTGGGTCGAAGGACGGTTGCTCCTGGCCGGATTCGTAACGGGCCATCATCAGCAAGGTGTCGACCACACCCTGCATGCGCTCGGTGCTGGCGATGGCGGTGACCAGTCCGTTGCGGATCACTCCGGGATCGTCCTGTTGCAGCGCGACCTCGGCGGTGGTGCGGATTTCGCTCAGCGGCGTGCGCAGCTCGTGGGCGATGTCGCGGGAGAAGTGGCGCTCGCGCTCGATGGCTTCGTACAGCCGGCTGATGCCGATGTTGAAGGCCTGCACGAATGGCGCCAGCTCCTGCGGCAGATCGTTGTCGTTCGGCACATGCGGCGTATTCGGATCGAGCCTGGCGATGCGCCGGCCTTCCCGCAGCAGCGGCTTGAACGCCAGGCGCAGAAGCAGGTAGCTGAAAGCGACGGCGATGATGGTGGCCAGCACGATCGCCAGCATGATGGTGAAGTGCAGGCGGCGCTCGCTGCGGTCCCAGCTTTCCCGTTCGCTGGCCACCACCAGCAGGTAGCGCTGATGCGTGTCCGGATAGCGCTGGTGCAGGGCAATGGCACGGCCGGCATGGCCATCGGGCAGGTTCAGGTTGTAGTACAGCGCCACTTCCGAATGCCGCGGCGGCCGGCGCAGCGGAATGCCGTGGCTGTTCGGCGACATCAACACCGGATCTCCGCGTTTGTAGAGGGTGAAGAATTCGGCACGTTCGTGGCGGGCGTATTCCGGCAACCATTGCGCCACGACCATCGTTTCGGCCGCGGGAAGGTGGCTGGCGATGGTGTGGGCGCGGATCAGCAGCGCATTGTCCATGCGTTCGTACATCTCGCGGTCGACCTCGTAATCGACCACGATGAACAGCGAGGTCAGCACCAGCCCGATGGTCAGCGACAGGCCGATGACCAGGTATCTGCGGATCGACCAGCGCCCGGGCCTATTCGAGGACATACCCGAATCCGCGCCGGGTCTGGATCAGGTCGCCCGCGCCGAACTTGCCCAGCTTGCCGCGCAGCGTGCTGACGATGACTTCGATCACCTTGTCCGAAGCGCCGCTGTTGCTGTCGTACAGGCGCTCGAAGATCTGCGGACGGGAAAATACCTGGCCGGGGTGCCGCAGCAGCAGTTCCAGCAGGCCGTACTCCTTGGGCGTCAGGCCCAGGTCCTGTCCGCGCCAGCGCACGCGGCGGCTGCGCGGATCGATCTCCAGATCGCCGCGGGTCATGACCGCGGGCGCTTCCTGCGGCGAGCGGCGCCCGAGGGCGCGCAGGCGCGCCAGCAGCTCGTCCAGCGCGAACGGCTTGACCAGATAATCGTCGGCGCCGGCATCGAGCGCGGCGACGCGATCCTTGATCTGGTCGCGCGCCGACAGGATCAGCACGTTCGGATTCGCATCGAGCGCGCGGATATCGCGCAGAACCTCGAAGCCACTGCGCTTGGGCAGCATCAGGTCGAGCACGACCAGGTCGTAGGGGTAACGCGAAAGGTATTCCAACGCGATTTCGCCATCGGCCGCGTGGTCGCAGATGTAGCCTTCCCGCGCCAGGCTGTCCAGCAGCGCCTGGCTCAGCGGCACGGAGTCTTCGACGATCAGCAGGCGCATGGCGGATACCTATTGCTGGGACGGGTCGGCCCGATGCGGGCCGGCGGGCTTGGCATTGCCGGCATTCGCTCCGCCCGCATCGCGGTCGGTTTCGCTCTGCCCGGGTTCTTCCTGGTAGCGCGAGTAGCTGCATCCGACCAGTGTCCTGCCCGGATGCGAGGCCACATTTGAAACGGTGAGCACCGCCGAGGCGATGATGCCGGTGGGCCTGCCGGTCGCGGGATCGACCATGTCCTCGCTGCTCACTTCCTTGCCGAGCATGACCTTTTCCGGCGTGTCGATGCCTTCGTCGAGTTTCAGTTCGCGGGCCAGGACTCTCGGGTCCGGCAGGTCCAGGATGGCGAATGCCGCATCGCCGGAGAAGGCGAGGTGATCGGTCCGGTGGCCGAAAACGGTGACCGGCTGGGTCAGGCGGTACTCGCTCATGAACATGTTGGCGCGCGGCAGCGGCTGCCAGCCGATCGAAACCGCCTTCAGCGGCTGCATCAGGATCGGCAGGACGGTCTGGAACTCGTCGTGGCCCAGCCGGCATTCGACCAGTGCCGCCATGTCGATCCGGGAGATGGCGGCGGTATCCGCCGCCTCAATCGGCGGTGTTTGCTGCGCCGGTTGCGCGAGCGCGGACAGCGGCAGCAGCAGGGATGACAGGAGCAGCGATCGGATCGAAGACATGGGTTCAGCGCTCGCGGTAGGGATCGGGAATGTCCAGGCGCGACAGTATTTCGCGTTCGAGCTGTTCCATCCGTTCCGCTGCGTCGTGTTCCCGATGATCCCAGCCCAGCAGATGCAGCACGCCGTGAACCGTGAGATGCGCATAGTGATGCGCCAGCGGTTTGCGCTGCTCCTCGGCCTCGCGGGCGACCACCGGCGCGCACAGCGCCAGATCGCCGAGCAGCGGCAGATCCAGGCCTTCGGGAAGCTCGGCGGGAAAGCTCAGCACATTGGTGGCGTAGTCCTTGCCGCGATAGCGGTGATTCAGGTCGCGGCCTTCCTCGGCGTCCACCAGCCGGATGGACAGCTCGGCGGGGTGCCTGCGTTTCTGCAACGCCGCTTCGGCCCAGCGCCGCAGGCTGGCTGGCGCCGGCAGGCCGGCGCGGGGAAGGCCGTAGCTCACGGCCAGATCGAGCATCACCGGATACGTCTTCATGTCGGATCTTCCCGCGCCGGGCGCATCGCATCGCGCCGGTCGTAGGCGCTGACGATGCGGGCGACCAACGGATGCCGGACCACATCGCGCGATTCGAACAAGGTGAAGCTGACGCCTTCGACGCCGCGCAGCACTTCGATGGCATCGCGCAGCCCTGATTTGACGTGCTTGGGCAGGTCGGTCTGGGTCATGTCGCCAGTGATCACCGCCGTGCTGCCAAAGCCCAGGCGGGTCAGGAACATTTTCATCTGCTCGATGGTGGTGTTCTGGGCTTCGTCCAGGATCACGAAGGCATCGTTGAGCGTGCGGCCGCGCATATACGCCAGCGGTGCGATTTCGATGACGTTCTTCTCCAGCAGCTTGGCGACCCGGTCCACGCCCAGCATTTCGTACAGGGCGTCGTACAGCGGGCGCAGATAGGGATCGACCTTCTGCGACAGGTCACCGGGCAGGAAGCCGAGCTTTTCGCCGGCTTCGACCGCCGGGCGCACCAGGATCAGACGCTGCACCCGCGACTCGTTCAAGGCCTCCACGGCGCAGGCGACGGCGAGGAAAGTCTTGCCGGTGCCGGCGGGGCCGACGCCGAAATTGATGTCGTGGGTGACGATGGAATGCAGGTATTTGCTCTGGTTGGCGCCGCGCCCGCGCACCATGCCACGCTTGACCTTGATCGCGACTTCCTGTGGCGCGTAACCGCCGGTGGCGATCCGATCGACATTGGCGTCGTTGAGCCGCAAGTGGATCGCGTGACGGTCGAAAGCGGCGTGCTCGGTCTCGGCGTACAGCGTGCGCAGCAGCTTTTCCGCCGCTGCGATCGCAGCGGATTCGCCGCCGATCCGGAAAACCGCGCCGCGGTTGGCGATCTGGACGCCCAACCGCAGTTCGATCTGGCGCAGATGCTCGTCGAACGGTCCGGCCAGATTGGCCAGGCGTTCGTTGTCCTCGGGTTCCAGGGTGAAGTTGCGTTGTGATTCTTTGCTCATCGATGCGGCGCGTGTTTTTCTGCAGGAGCGGCGGAAAAGGCCGCGATGCGCGCAAGGTTAGCGCGCTACGGAAGACTAGGCCAATCGATGGCGCGGCCGCAGCCGGCAGGCGTCTTTTCCGGGATCGCGGTGGGGATGCCCGTCCGCAATGGCGGGAATGCGTCCGCGGCGAACCCGGATGCCGGGAGATCGAAGCGACCGGGTGGGGTATCCGGGAGCGGGGAAAGTGCGAATCCAGGGGTGCGGATATCCTCCATGTGGGGTTATGCTTCCGGTCTGTTTCGTTTCGCCGGTCCGGGAGCATGGGGAGGAGGGGTCTTCCCTGTCGGCCGGTCTGGCTTTGCGGCCAATCTGGCCGTTCGGGTAAACCGATCCGGGGAAGACATCGGCGGGCGATGTCTTGTGGCGGCTTCCCATGGGGCATGACGATTGGAGTCTGGAGAGCGGAATGGTGACGAGACCGGCGTATCAGAAGAACAAGCAGGTGCTGGCGGCGATCGACCTCTCGCACTACGCCATCAGCGTGGCGGACTGCGCGGCCTGGGCCGCGTCGCAGCTCAAGGCGCCGTTGCAGCTGTTGAACATCGCCGACCGCTCCGTGAAGGACTCCCTGCACGAGCTGCGTGGCGGCATGAGCGAGAAGGCGCTGCAACTGCTGCTCGACGAACTGATGAGCCAGGACGAGAGCAACCCCAAGCCGCTGGGCAAGCAGCATGGGCGCGCGCTGTTGCAGGCACTGTTCGAGCGGGTGGTCGCCGGTTACGGAATCCAGCCGCAGATCCAGCAGTGCCAGGGCAAGCTGATCGACATCCTGATGGACGCGCAGGACGAGACCGGCCTTTGCGTGCTGGGCAAACGCGGCGAGACGGCGGATTACAGCAAGGGCAACCTGGGCAGCAACCTGGAGGCGGCGATACGCGGACTGCAATGCCCGGTGCTGGTGGCCTCGCGCAACTTCAAGCCGGTCCGGCGCTTCCTGATCGCCTTCGACGGCAGCCCGAGCACGCGCAAATGCATCGAGCTGGTTTGCAGCAATACGCTGGTGAAAGGCGCCGAATGCGATCTGCTGATGGTGGCCGATACCCCCAGCAACGAGCAGCAGTTGGATCTGGAGTGGGCCAAGCAGCGCCTGCAGATGGGCGGATTCCGCGCCAATGCCTGGGTGGCCTCGGGCAGCCCGGAAGTGGCCATCGCGCAGCAGATCGAAGCCAACCGTGTCGACCTGCTGGCGATGGGCGCATATGGCCATTCGCGCCTGCGCACCATGTTCGCGGGCAGTACCACCAGCCGTATCCTGCGCACCTGTCTGGTGCCGGTGCTGGTGGTGCGTTGAGGGCCGGAGACCTTTTCAGGTTCCGGAACAAAGCGGACAGGCCTGCTTCTCCATCGCGGGCAGACGCCGGATGATGGCGTTGTGGCGCGCCATCCGGCGCCTGCCGAGCGCCAGCGCCATCATGGACATCGTGTCGGCCGAACGTGTGTAGGTGCGGGTTTCAGGGGGGAGGGCGCTCCGGATCGCCTGCAAAGCGGAAGCGATGCTTTCCGCGCATCCCGCCATCGCCATTCAGCGCTTGTGCTTGCAAATAATTAATCGATAAATCAAATTTTGCGCATGAAGCCCAACCGTCAAGCCGGGACGTTCTTTGGCCGTCCTGAAAAGGGCGCGAAGACTCCAACGTCCAGGCTCCGCAAGCCGGTCCGGCGCGGACCCGGCCGCCTGATCCGCCATACCGTCGAACTTTTGAATCACGGCCTGGAGCCGAAGCATGACATCTCCGAATGAATCAGGACGTCGGCGTCTGCGCTGGCTGCTGCTGGCCGCATTGCCGCTCGCCGCCTGCAAACCGGCGACACCCGAAGTTCTGGGAACGCTGGAATGGGACCGGATCACGTTGCCGGCTCCGGCCGCTGAACGCATCGTCAGCGTCGAGGCGCTGGAAGGCGATCGCGTCGCCGCGGGTGCGGTAGTCCTGCGGCTGGAAGCGGTGCGCGCGGATGCGCAACTGGAAGCGGCGCAGGCGCAGGCCGGGCAGAGCCGCGAGGCGTTGCTGGAAATGGAACACGGGCCGCGCATCGAAGCGGTCGCGCAGGCGCGCGCGCAGGTTGCGGCATTGCGCGCGCAGGCGGTGGATGCGCGCAGCTATTCGAACCGGTTGGCGGAACTGGGCCGACAGCGCCTGGTGGCGGCGGCCGATGCGGATCGCGCCCTGGCCAGCGCCGAGAATGCCGAAGCGCAGGTGCGGGCGGCGCAGGAGGCATTGCTGGAACTGGAGCGGGGTACCCGCGCCGAGCGGATCGCGCAGGGACAGGCGGCGGTCGTCGCTGCCGACGCCGATGCCGCCTATCAATCCGTGACGCGCGGCAAGCTGGATATCATCGCGCCACGGGCGGGCCGCATCGACAGCCTGCCGTACAAACTGGGCGATCAGGCGCCGGCGGGTACGCCGCTGGCGATCATGCTGGTCGGCGAGGCACCGTATGCACGGGTCTACGTGCCGGCGGCGATGCGCGCGCGGATCAAGGTCGGGCAGAGCGTGCGGGTATTCGTCGATGGCTATGAAAAGCCCTATGCCGGGCATGTGCGGGTGGTGCGCAGCGATCCGGTGTTTACGCCGTATTACGCGTTGACCGGCGACGACACCGATCACCTGAGCTATCTGGCCGAAATCCTGCTGACACCGGCGGCGGCGGATCTGCCGCTGGGCGTTCCGGTGCGGGTGGAGCTGCCGAATGGCTGATGCCACGATGCAGCCCGCGATACTGGCCCGCGGGATCAGCAAGCGTTTCGGCGACTTCGTCGCGGTCGACCGGCTGGACCTGCGGGTGCCGCGGACCCGCGTATATGGATTTCTGGGGCCGAACGGTTCGGGCAAGTCGACCACGATCCGCATGCTGTGCGGCCTGTTGACACAGAGCGAAGGCGAGATCGAAGTGCTGGGCCTGAACGTGCCGCGGGATTCGGAAGCGGTAAGGCGGCGCATCGGCTACATGCCGCAGCGGTTTTCGCTGTACGAGGACCTGACGGTGCGCGAGAACCTCGAATTCCTCGGCGCCGTGCAAGGACTGGAGCGCAAGCGGCGGCGCGCGCGCATCGACGAACTGCTGCGGACCTACTACCTGGCCGCCAGGGCCGGACAGCTGGCCGGCAGTCTGAGCGGCGGACAGAAGCAGCGCCTGATGCTGGCCGGCGCGGTCATCCACGCGCCGGAACTGCTGTTCCTGGACGAACCGACCAGTGCGGTGGACCCGGAGTCGCGCCGCGATTTCTGGGAGAAGCTGTTCGATCTGGCCGATATCGGTACCACGATCCTGGTCTCCACCCATTACATGGACGAAGCCGAACGCTGCCACCGGATCGCCATCCTCGACCGCGGCAGGCTGGTGGCCGACGGCGAGCCGGCGGCGCTGGCCAGGCGCCTGAAGGGCCGCACCTGGGGCGTCGAATCCCTGCAACCGCGCAAGGTGCAGGCGGCGCTGCGCGAGGTGGATGGCGTGATCAGCATCGCCCAGGTCGGCACGGAGCTGCGCGTGTTGTGCGAGGAAGACGGCGGAATCGACGAAAGGCTCCGGAACAAATTGCAGGAGACGGGTCTGCGGGCGGACATCCGCCCGATTGAACCGAATCTGGAGGACGTTTTTGTCGCGGTCACGCAGCCACAGGCGCAGGCGGCACGGGAATGAGGCTTCAGCGCATCTTCGCGATCCTGGTCAAGGAACTGCGGCAGATGGTCCGCGACCGGGTGACGATGGTGATGATCGTCGGCATCCCCACGGTGCAACTGTTGCTGTTCGGTTATGCGATCAACATGGATGTGCGCAACCTGCCGGCGGCGGTGGCCGACATGGCCGGGACCAGCGGTTCGCGGATGCTGGCGCAGGACATGCTGGCGGCCGGGGTGATCCGGCTGGCGGCCGAGGCGCATACCCCGCAGGACATACATGCGTTGTTGCAGCGCGGGGAAATCAAGGTCGGCGTGGTGATCCCGCCCGATTTCGAACGCCGCCGCATCGATGGGCGGCAGGCCTCGCAGGTGATCGTCGATGGCAGTGACAGTTCGGTGCAGGCGGCCGCGCGGCAACTGGCGCAGATGCCGGTGGATGGCGGTGGCATGAGCAGCGCGCAGACCGGCCGGATCAGCGTGCTGCCTCTGTACAACCCCGCGCGCAGTTCGGCGTTGAACGTGGTGCCGGGATTGATCGGCGTGATTCTGACGATGACGCTGGTGCTGTTCACCGCGATGGCCATCGTGCGCGAACGCGAGCGCGGCAATCTGGAGCTGCTGATCACCACACCGGTATCCAGCGCCGAGCTGATGATCGGCAAAGTGCTGCCCTACATCGTCGTCGGCCTGGTGCAGGCGACCCTGATCCTGCTCCTCGGACACTGGCTGTTCGAGGTGCCGGTGCGCGGCAGCCTGTGGGCGGTGTACGTGGTCGCCGCGCTGCTGATCGTGGCCAATCTCGGTCTGGGCCTGCTGATTTCCACGGTGGCGCGATCGCAGTTCCAGGCGATGCAGATGACCTTCTTCATCTTCCTGCCCTCGATGCTGCTGTCGGGATTCATGTTTCCCTTCGACGGCATGCCGAAGCTGGCGCAGTGGTTTGCCGAGATCATGCCGCTGACGCACTTCCTGCGGCTGATCCGCGGCGTGGTGCTGCGCGGCGCCGGACTGGGCGAACTGTGGCCGGATGCGCTGGCGCTGGTGGCTTTCATCTGCGTGGTGATGGCGCTAGCGATCCTGCGGTTCCACAAGCGCCTGGATTGAGGCAGCCGATGCGAGCGTGGCCTCTCGTGTTCCGGATCGCGCCGGATCGGCAGCGGATGTCCGACGATCAATATGCCGGTCAGCGCCGTGACGA
This sequence comes from Lysobacteraceae bacterium, assembly GCA_031263725.1. Taxonomy (GTDB): domain Bacteria; phylum Pseudomonadota; class Gammaproteobacteria; order Xanthomonadales; family Xanthomonadaceae; genus JAITWM01. The sequence goes on from JAISFF010000073.1 coordinate 49,152, forward strand.
TTCCGCCGGCGGATATCCCAGGCATGGCGCCGGCCGCTGGTGAGACGGCCGGAAATCGCGTTGCACGCATTGATCGACAGATATGACGCCGCTGGGCGCGGTCAGTATCCGCACGATGCCAGCGCGAATACCGATCGGCCAATGCTTCTTGGTCATGTGGCGTCCCCGGCAGGGGCGGCGGCTGCGACCATATGATCGAGCGGACCGTCCGGGAACTGTGAAACAATCGCCGCCGCCGGTTTCGGGTTGTGCGAAACTTGCACGCCCTTTGCCACTGAACCGAAAGGCGGCTGTCGGGCCGTTGCGATGCGACTGGCCGCCCGCGGCCACCGAATGCCACGGCGCGCAATCCGGCTCCGACCCGTTCCGGGCGTTGATCCATTCTCCGAGATCGCATCATGAATACATCCGCTGTACAGGGCTCCGCCACCCCGCGGAACAGATTGCTGTTCGTCGCTGGCCTGGGATGGCTTTTTGATGCAATGGATGTCGGCTTGCTCTCCTTCATTGTTGCGGCGCTCAGCAGCGAATGGCATCTGAGCAAAGTCGAAGCCGGCTGGATCTTCAGCGTCAATTCCATCGGCATGGCCGCGGGCGCTTTCGTGTTCGGCATCTATGCCGACAAGAAGGGGCGCAAGGCCGCCTTCATGCTGACGCTGCTGTTGTTCAGCATCGCCAGCGGGTTGAGCGCCCTGGCCTGGGGACTGGCGAGCCTGATGGTGCTGCGCTTCTTCATCGGCATGGGCCTGGGCGGTGAATTGCCGGTGGCATCGACGCTGGTCAGCGAAAACGTGGCAGCGCGCGAACGCGGCCGCATCGTGGTGCTGCTGGAGAGTTTCTGGGCGGCGGGATGGATCGTCGCGGCGCTGATCGCCTATTTCCTGATTCCGTTGCCGGCGGTGGGCTGGCGCGGCGCCATGCTGCTGTGCGCCTTGCCCGCGTTCTATGCGCTGTACCTGCGGTTCCGGTTGCCGGATTCGGTCAGCTTCGTCCGGCTCGGCAACGGGGAAAAGCAGGAGCCGGTATTGCAGAAGGCGCGCGCACTGCTGGCGCCCGAATACCGCCGCAGCACGATCATGTTGTGGGTGCTGTGGTTCTGCGTGGTGTTCTCGTACTACGGCATGTTCCTGTGGCTGCCCAGCGTGATGATGGCCAAGGGATTCGATCTGGTGCAGAGCTTCGGCTACGTATTGCTGATGACGCTGGCACAGTTGCCGGGCTATTTCACCGTGGCCTGGCTGATCGAACGGGTGGGCCGCAAGTTCGTGCTGGTGGTCTATCTGTTCGGCACCATGGTCAGCGCGTATCTGTTCGGCGCCGCCGAGACGCAGGCGCACCTGCTGATGGCCGGCGCGCTGCTGTCATTCTTCAATCTTGGCGCCTGGGGCGCGTTGTATGCCTATACGCCGGAACAGTACCGGGAAACGCGCATCCGCGGCACCGGCGCCGGATTCGCGGCGGCGGTCGGCCGTATCGGCGGCATTTTCGGGCCGCTGCTGGTCGGCTACCTGATGGCGATGCGGATCAGCGTCAGCGTGGTGTTCGGCATCTTCTGCGCCGCGCTGCTGGTCGGCATACTGGCGGTGGCGTTCCTGGGCAAAGAAACCCGCAGCACGCAGATCGCCTGATGATTGCAGCGCGATCCTGCCGGTGCCGTCCCGGTCAGTCCCGCGGATCAAGGCTGGCCACACGCCCACGCAGCGAATTGCTCATCGCATCGGTGATCGCCACATCGACGAACCGGCCGATGAATCGGGGCGGGCCGGCGAAGTTCACCGAGCGCATGTTTTCGGTCTTGCCGGTCAGCTCGTTCGGATCGCGTTTGGAAGGCCCGTCGACCAGTACCTTCTGCACGCTGCCGACCATGGATTGCGCGATGCGCATGGCATTGGCATTGATCGCGGCCTGCAGCCGTTTGAGCCGGGCATGCTTGACCGCATCGGGCGTATCGTCGGGCAGGTCCGCGGCCGGTGTGCCGGGACGGCGTGAATAGATGAAGGAGAAGCTCTGATCGAAGCCGATGTCCTCGATCAGCTGCATGGTTTTCTCGAAGTCGGCATCAGTCTCGCCAGGGAAGCCGACGATGAAATCCGACGAGATCGAAATGTCCGGCCGTACCGCGCGCAGCTTGCGGATCTTGTGCTTGAATTCCAGCGCGGTGTAGCCGCGCTTCATCGCCGACAACACGCGATCGCTGCCGGCCTGCACCGGCAGGTGCAGGTAATTGGCCAGCTTGGGCACGTCGCGGTAGGCCTGGATCAGCGAATCGCCGAACTCCAGCGGATGCGAAGTGGTGAAACGGATCCGGTCGATGCCTTCGATCTGGGCGATGGCACGGATCAGCAGTGCCAGGTCGGCGATCCTGCCGCCGCCGTAGCCGCCCTGATAGGCATTGACGTTCTGGCCCAGCAGGTGGATCTCGCGCACGCCCTGCCGCGCCAGTCGCGCCACTTCGACCAGCACGTCCTCGAAGGGCCGGCTGACTTCCTCGCCGCGCGTATAGGGGACCACGCAGAAACTACAGTACTTGCTGCAGCCTTCCATGATGGAGATGAAGGCCGCGGCTCCTTCCGCGCGCGGTTCGGGCAGGCGGTCGAACTTCTCGATCTCGGGGAAGCTGATGTCCACCTGCGGATTGCCGGAGGCGCGGCGCTGGCGGATCAGCTCGGGCAGGCGGTGCAGGGTCTGCGGACCGAACACCAGATCGACGAACGGCGCCCGCCTGACGATGTTTTCGCCTTCCTGCGAGGCCACGCAGCCGCCGACGCCGATCAACACCGGGCGCCCGTTGCGCTTCAACGATTTCCAGCGGCCGAGTTGACTGAAGACCTTTTCCTGCGCCTTTTCCCGGATCGAACAGGTGTTGATCAGGATGACATCGGCTTCCTCGGGATCGTCGGTCAGCTCCAGTCCCTCGGACTCGGCCAGGACATCGGCCATCTTGGCCGAGTCGTACTCGTTCATCTGGCAACCGTGGGTCTTGATGTAGAGCTTGCCGGTGACGGTTCCGGGAGCGGCCGCAGCGGCTCCGGGGACGATGTCGGATAGCGGGATGATCCCGGTCATGGCGATTATTCCAGGCGGGTTGAAGTCGGGCGGCGCAGTGTAGCCCAGAACCGCCGGTCGGCGGGGCGGCGTGCCGGGTATCGGGATGAACGCCGGATGCGCACCGGGGCGTCCGCCGGTTCCCGGGAGATACCGGACGGATGCCGGTTGCGAAAAGTTTCCGCTTGCTGAACAAGGACTTGGCAACGGTGGCAGAAGCTGGGAAACTTCAGGATTATGAAGGGGATACTGGGATTGATGACATGCGTGGCCTTGTCGGTGGCGGGGTTGCCCGCCAGCGCGGCCACGCTGTACAAGTGCGTCGCCGCCAACGGCGTCCCCAATTATGTCAACCGGCGTATTCCCAACGCGACCTGCACGGTGTTCAGCCGCTACACCCCGGATCATCGGCCCGCGTCGCGGCCGGCGGTTGCTGCCACACCGAGTCCGACCGCGGCTTCCGCCGCCGCAAGTCCGGCGGCATCGGCATCGGATACCGCCGCGGCCACCCGCGCCCCCGCGACTCCGGCGCCGACAAGGAGCGGGCAGGGCCGGGTGGTCAGCGGCCAGGTCTATTCCTACATGCAGGACGGCGTACGTCATTACACCAGTGCGAAGCCTACCCATGCGACGGGCGTCGAGGGGCTGCGGACCATACGTTACAGTTTCATCGAGACCTGCTACGCCTGCGGCGCCAATCCCGGCGTCAACTTCGCCACCTTGCGCCTGAATACCAGCGCCTACCAGGCCGAGATCGCGGCGGCGGCCCGCGAGTTCGGCGTCGAGGAGGCGATCGTGCGGGCGGTGATACACGCGGAGTCGGCCTACAACCCCATGGCGCTGTCGCGGGCCGGGGCGCAGGGATTGATGCAGCTGATGCCGGCCACGGCGCGGCGTTTCGGCGTCAGCGACAGCTACGACGCCAGCCAGAACATTCGCGGCGGCGTGCAGTATCTGGCATGGCTGTTGCGCCGCTACGACGGCAATCTGACGCTGGCCGCCGCCGGCTACAACGCGGGCGAAGGGGCGGTGGCGCGCTATGGCGGCGTGCCTCCCTACAGTGAAACGCAGCGCTATGTCCAGCGGGTCAACACGCTGGCCGAGCGTTACCGTGGAGCTGTCGCCGCGCAGTAACCCGTTGTGACGGCAGTGGTTTTCTTGGGGCGGGTCGCGGGAATTATGAATTCGCCATTGTGGGTTTGCGAGTGCTTCCGTTAAACTTCGTTGTCTTTTGCGGCCGGAGACGGTCGCAGGCAGCCAACGCTACCTGGTTTGACATATTTCGGAGTGCCGGATGGCCAACGATGAAGTAAAAACGCCCGACAACATGGGGCGTCGGCGGTTCCTGACAGCCACAACGGCTGTGGTCGGTGCCGTCGGAGTGGGCGCTTTGGCGGTTCCATTCATCAAGTACTGGAACCCGAGCACCAAAGCCAAGCTGGCGGGCGCGCCCGTCGTCGCCGATATCACCGGATTGCAGGAAGGCCAGCGCCTGATGTTGGAATGGCGCGGACAGCCGATCTGGATCGTCAAGCGCTCGAAGGCCTTGCTGGATGCGCTGCCGACGCTGGACGGACACCTGCGCGACCCGGAGTCCAAGGTGGTCGATCAGCAACCGGCCTACGTGCTGAAGAGCAATCCCGAATTCCGCTCGATCAAGCCGGAAATCTCGGTCTTGGTCGGCATCTGCACGCATCTGGGCTGCTCGCCCGAAATGGCGGCCGAAATCAAGCCGATGCCTTACGATCCGGACTGGAAGGGCGGCTATTTCTGCCCTTGCCACAAGTCGCGCTTCGACATGTCCGGACGTGTCTTCCAGGGTGTTCCGGCGCCGACCAATCTCGTGGTTCCTCCGCATCACTACCAAGACGACAACACCATCGTGGTGGGCGTCGATCCGCAGGGGGCTGCATAAGCCATGGCGAACAATATCGTTACCCGCACCGCAATGGGCGTATGGGACTGGGTCAATGCGCGCGCGCCGGCGATGATGCCGGCGTTCCGCAAGCACATGAGCGAGTACTACGCGCCGAAGAACTTCAACATCTGGTACTACTTCGGTTCGCTGGCGCTGCTGGTGCTGGTCAACCAGATCGTCACCGGCATCTTCCTGACGATGAACTACAAGCCGTCCGCGGCGGAAGCGTTCGCGTCGGTCGAATACATCATGCGCGACGTGGAGTGGGGCTGGCTGATCCGCTACATGCACAGCACCGGCGCGTCGCTGTTCTTCATCATCATCTATCTGCACATGTTCCGCGGACTGCTCTACGGCAGCTATCAGAAGCCGCGCGAGCTGGTCTGGCTGCTTGGCATGCTGATCTACCTGGTGCTGATGGCCGAGGCTTTCATGGGCTATGTGCTGCCGTGGGGGCAGATGTCGTTCTGGGGCGCCAAGGTCATCATCTCGCTGTTCGGCGCGATCCCGGTCATCGGCAATGGCCTGACCGAATGGATCATGGGCGACTACCTGCCCAGCGACACCACCTTGAACCGTTTCTTCGCGCTGCATGTGATCGCAATGCCGCTGGTGCTGCTGCTGCTGGTGGTGCTGCATCTGCTCGCGCTGCATGAAGTTGGTTCGAACAACCCGCAGGGTGTCGACATCAAGCACGGTCCGAAGGGCAACCGCTGGTCGCCGACCGCGCCCAAGGACGGTATCCCGTTCCATCCGTACTATACGGTCAAGGACATCGTCGGTGTCGGTGTGCTGCTGCTTGTCGCCGCCTTCATCATCTTCTATGCGCCGATGTTCGGCGGTTGGTTCCTCGAGCACGACAACTTCACCGAGGCCAACCGCCTGGTGACGCCGGAGCACATCAAGCCGGTCTGGTATTTCACGCCTTACTACGCGATGCTGCGCGTCATCCCGAACAAGCTGGGCGGCGTGATCGTGATGTTCGCGGCGATCGCGGTGCTGTTCCTGGTGCCGTGGCTGGATCGGGCCAAGGTCAAGTCGGTGCAGTATCGCGGCTGGATCTCCAAGCTCATGTTGGCCGTCCTCGCCATCAGCTTCGTGTGGCTGGGCAAGATCGGCGCCGGTCCGGGCACGGACCCTGTCGAAACCATCGTCGGCCGCGTGCTGACTGCGCTGTATTTCGTCTTTTTCATCACCATGCCGCTGTGGACCAAGATCGACAAGACCAAGCCGGTACCGGAACGAGTGACCATGCCATGATCAAGAAGTGGATTACGCTACTGGCCCTTGTCGCCGGCGGTTTCTGGTTCTCCGTCAATGCAAGCGCGGCCGAAGTCGCGGGCCTGCAGCACGCGGGAAACGACCTGGGTGATCGCGCATCGTTGCAGCGCGGCGCCAAGTTGTTCATGAATTACTGCTCGGGTTGCCATTCGCTGAAGTATCTGCGGTATTCGCGCATGGCCGGGGATCTCGGCCTGACGGAGGAGCAGGTTCAGCAGGATCTGAACTTCACCAATGGCGGGTTTGGCGATCACATCGAAACCGCGATGACAGAAGCCGATGGCACCAAGTGGTTCGGCAAGGCGCCGCCGGATTTGACGCTCAATGCGCGTGTGCGTGGCACCGACTGGATCTATACCTATCTGAAGTCGTTCTATCTGGACGAATCGCGTCCCACCGGCTGGAACAATACCGTCTACGCCAACGCGGCGATGCCCAATCCGTTGTGGGAGCTTCAGGGGGTCCAGGTGGCCGAATGGGGGGCTCAGGATAAAGAAACCAAAGAGTATCCAATCGTGGGATTCACGCTGGAGCGCGGTGGCAGCCAGACAGCCGATGAATACGACCAGTCCGTGCGCGATATCACCAACTTCCTGGCCTATGCCGCCGAGCCGGTGGGCATCAAACGCCAGGGCCTGGGTGTTTGGGTGATCCTGTTCTGTGTCATCTTCACTTTTGTCGCATATCTGTTGAAGAAGGAATACTGGAAGGACGTGGAGCACTGATGGCCTGACTGGGTCGCCTGGAACTCGGGAATTTGTGGCGCGATTGAATTGATCCGATCCGGATGATCGAGTTTTTCTCGCATGGGTCAGGGCAGGGTATCCCGCCCGGACCGGTGCGTAGAGTTGGTTGTCAGGGCTTCGCAGGCGGGATGCTTGAGGGGGGAGCCGCAACATTGGCTGAATTGGCGCCCAAGTTGCTGGGTTCGGTGACTAGGTTTGATGTGACGACGGGAGAGCCCGAATGGCAGCGAGCATACGCATGCGCAATACACTGACGTTGTTCTCGTCTCCGGATGATGTGTTGTGCCACCGCGTGAGGCTGGTGCTGGCCGCGAAGGGGGCGACTTACGATCTGATCTCGGTGGATCCGCAGAAACCGCCGGAAGACCTGATCCATTTGAATCCCTATCACTCGGTTCCCACCCTGGTCGAGCGGGATCTGGTGCTGTATGCCGCATCGGTGGTCAGCGAATACCTGGACGAGCGCTATCCGCATCCTCCGCTGATGCCGGTCGACCCGCTTTCCCGCGCGCGGCTGCGGCTGGTGATGCTGCGTATCGAGCATGACTGGGTTCCCCAGGTGCAGGCCATCCAACTGGGCAACAAACAGCAGGCGGAAGCCGGGCGCAAGCGCCTGAAGGAGCTTCTGACCGAATCCATCCCGCTGTTCAAGGTCAGCAAGTTCTTCCTCAACCCGGAAATGAGCCTGGCCGATTGCGCGATGGCGCCGATCATCTGGCGGTTGCAGACTTTGGATGTTCCGCTGCCGAAGGATGGCAAGATCATCGAAGACTACGGTAATCGCATCTTCCGCAGCCCCGGTTTCGTGCGCAGCCTGACCGAACAGGAAAAACGGTTGCGGGATCTGCCGGGATAATTTCAAACCCAGTGCCGTCCGGTCGTAGGAGATGACCGCCCTCTCCTGTATGGTGCGTGCATGCAACAGCCATCATATGGAACAGGACAATGACCAACGAATCGTTGCCGCAGATGACCAGTTATCGCCCGTACTTGCTGCGGGCTCTTGTCGAATGGATCAACGACAACGGCATGACTCCGCACATCCTGGTGGATGCGACCAAGCCTGGAGTCCAGGTTCCTTCCAGTGCCGTCCGCGATGGCGCAGTGGTGCTGAACATCGCCGATCGCGCGGTCGTGGGACTGTTGATCGACAACGAGTGGATCAATTTCACGGCCCGGTTCGGTGGCGTTTCATACCCGGTGCAAGTACCGATGTCGGCGATCCTGGCGGTGTATTCGCGCGAAACCGGGCGAGGCATGCCGTTGCCGGAGGATCAGACACGGTCCGAGCCCGAATCGCCTACCGATGACGCTCCGCCTCCTGTTGAGCCTGCTCCCGAAACGACTTCCGATGACGACAGGCCAAGGCCGGGCGGCGGGAAACGCCCGCACTTGCGCGTGGTGAAATAGGCTTTCGATACTTCGAACACTACGGGTGCCAGACAGTTTCGGACGATGACTGGCGGGGAGGCGCGTCTGTCTCCCGGCACGCGATGATTCGTTCGAACCGTGCCGCACCGATGTCGCCGCTCGGTCTTCCGCCATCTGCTCCTGGCGCGCCATCGGACCGACGGATGCCACCAGGTGGCCCATACCTCCGATCGGATACAGCTTCGGATTGGCGAATGTGACGATGCCGGCGGCGGGGCGCTTTTACCGGCGTTCCGGTCACTATGGCGATATCCATGCCGGAATGCGCCGAACCGGGCTGCCCGTTGTAGATGCGCTGATTGCCGAAACGGCCCGTTGATCCGGCCCTGCACAGGCCAGATGAAGGCTTGTGCAAAGTCGGTGCGGTTATCGTTGCGTTGGCGTACCCGCCGATGCTTGGGCCTGTTCGCGGCGAATGCGCTCGGCGATGCGGAGAGACGGATTGACCGTGCTGGGCGGTATGTCATGACCCACCATGTCGGCCAGTCACGAGCGGTGACGGCGATACTCGCGGCCACCGGGCGTGGTTAGGGTCGCCTGCATCGGGCTTTTTCATCGCGTCCCATGCCGAAGACTGCCGTCCCGCAATCGGATATGCGCAGTTGCCGGCCCCCATAGCGCGCTTCGCTGCCGGGCGGGACCCGGCCAATCGCCATCGAACCCTGCGGCACGCTGGCCGGGAACACCACCGGAACGGAAGTCGATGGCATCTGGGCCAGGGCCGGCATTGCCGTTGCCATCAGCGGTACGGTCAGCAGACTCTTGTACGCGGCGAGCCATCTCACCGGTCGAACTCCAGGCGCTGACCTTCGGCGGCACCGATCAACTGGCGGCCATCCCAGCGCAACTGGCCATTGACCCAGGTCGAGGCAATGCGGGAATGGAATTGCGTACCTTCAAAGGGCGACCATCCGCAACGCGACAGTACATCCTCGCGTTTGACGGTATAGGGCGTGTCGTCGATCAGCACCAGATCGGCCCAGTAGGTCTCGCGCAGGAAGCCCCGGTCCTTGATGTCGAACAGTTGCGCCGGGGCATGGGCGGTTTTGCGCACCAGCCGGGTCATGCTCAGCTTCTGCTCGTGCACCAGCTCCAGCGCGGCCAGCAGCGCGAATTGCACCAACGGCAGGCCGGAGGGGGCTTGCAGATAGGGCTTCTGCTTTTCCTCCAGGGTATGTGGCGCATGATCGGTGGCCAGCACGTCGATCACTTCCTCGCCCAGCGCCTTGATCAGCGCTTCGCGGTCGCCGGGATCCTTGATGGCCGGATTGCATTTGATGAAATTGCCCAGCCGCGCATAGTCGTTGCGATCGAAACACAGGAAATGGATACAGGTTTCGGCGGTGATCGGTTTGCGGCTGCCGTCGGGCCGGATCAACGGGCCATGCTCGAACAGGGCCAGTTCGTCGGCCGTGGAGATGTGCAGTACATGCAGGCGCGAACCGTGCTTGCGCGCCAGCGCCAGCGCCAGTTCGGTGGACTTGATGCAAGCCTCGCGGCTGCGGATGTCCGGATGGCACTCGACCGGGATATCGTCGCCATAGCGGGCTTTGAATGCCGCCAGGTTGGCGTCGATGGTCGGCGTGTCCTCGCAATGGGTGATGATCGGAGTCGGCGCTTCGCGGAAGATACCATCCAGGGTGGCCGGATCGTCTACCAGCATGTTGCCGGTGGAAGCGCCCATGAAGACCTTGATCCCCGGCGCGGCCTTCGGGTCGAGGGAACGGATCGCATCCAGGTTGTCGTTGCTGGCGCCGAGATAGAAACCGTGGTTGCCCCAGGCGCGACCGGCGGCGCGTTGATATTTGTCCTCCAGAGTGGCGGCGTCCAGCGTAGGCGGATTGGTGTTGGGCATGTCCATGAAACTGGTCAGACCGCCGGCCACTGCGGCGCCGGACTCAGTGGCGATATCGCCCTTGCAGGTCAACCCGGGCTCGCGGAAATGAACCTGGTCGTCGATCATGCCCGGCAGCAGCCAGCGACCCGCCGCATCGACCAGCATCTCCCCAGGCTTCCGGGTCAGAGATGACTCGATGGCGGCGATGCGGCCGTTCTCGATGCGCATATCACCCTCGAATTCGCGGCCTTCGTTGACCATGCGGGCATTGACGATCAGAGTTCGGGTCATGGTGAATCTCCTGGATGGGAATAGGGCGGAGAAACGTGTGCTTGGGAAGGGCGCTGCGCGGGAAGTGGTTTTTCAGGGACTGGGTCGTAACCGCCGGGATGCAGCGGATGGCAGTGGGCCAGTCGCTTGGCGGCCATCCAACTGCCTTTCAGTGCGCCAAACCTCGCGATCGCCTGCATGGCATACTCTGAACAACTGGGTGCAAAACGGCAGCGTGGCCCCAGCATGGGACTGATGAAGCGCTTGTAAACGCGCAGGCCGGATATGAGGAGGCGATTGATCACCGGTTCATCATAAGCCAAGCGGCCCGATGCTGGCCTGCATGGGTTCAGGTCGAGGTTGCTGCGCGGGCTCAGGTAAGCTATAAAGGCGCGCCTTAATTTTAAGGGATTTTTAGGAAATCACTGAAGTGGCAGCTAAAAAAACCGTCAAGAAGGCCGCTAAGGTCGTGAAGAAGCCCGCCGTTGCCGCCAAGAAGACGGCCAAGGCGAAGCCCGTCGCCAAGAAGGTCGTGGACAGGAAGGCGGCACCCGCCGTCAAGAAGCCCGCAGCCAAGAAGAAAGCGGCCCCGGCCGTGGCCAAGAAGGCGGCGGTCAAGAAGGCACCGCCGGCGGTGGCCGGGAAGCCGGTCAAACCGGCCAAGACGGTGAAAGCTGCAGCCAGGAAGGCGCCGCTCCAGAAGGCGGTGGCGAAGACGGCCAAGCCCGCCAAGCCGGTCAAGACCGCAACCGCCAAGACCCCGGTCAAGCCGGCGGCGGCCCGCCCGTCCGCGGTCGCCAGGTCGGTCGTCTCCAAGCCCAAGGCCCAGGCGGTGGAAAAAGCCAGCAAGGCCGGGACCGGCAAAAAGAAGACCGCCCAGGCGGTTGCCAGCAAGGCGACGCCTGCGCCTGCCCGCGTTGCCCCGGTGTCGCGCCCGTTGCCGGTCGGCAAGGTCGCGGTGGCCGTGGTGACCAAGCCTGCCAAGGCTGTCCCCAAGGCGAGGTACAAGGTCATTCAGTACAAGGTCGATGAAGTCACCGGCCGGCCGATCCTGCCGGCCGGTTACGAGCCGTCGGTGGACGAGGAATACATGAGTCCGCTGCAATTGGAGTACTTCCGTCAGCGGTTGCTGGATTGGCGCGCCGACCTGGTCGAGGAATCCAAGCAGACCATCGAAAACCTTCGTGACGAAGTTCGCGATATCGGCGACGAAGCCGAGCGTGCGACCCGCGAGACGGAGAATTCGCTGGAACTGCGGACACGTGACCGCTACCGCAAGCTGATCGGCAAAATCGACAGCACCCTGCGGCGTCTGGATGAAGGTGATTACGGCTTCTGCGTCGATACCGGCGAGGAAATCGGCTTGGATCGCCTGGAAGCGCGCCTGACGGCCGAGCGTACGCTGGACGCGCAGGAGCGCTGGGAGCATCTGCAGAAGCAACAAGGGGACTAAAGTTTCATATGAAATCATAAGGGCTCACAAGGACGTGAATCCCTATGATTTCAATAAGTTGTAGTCTCACTAAGTCTCGGGTCTGATCACGAAATCCCGCGCTTTCGAGGGTGTTTTTCGGGGTTGATTTTGCCTTCTTGCCACTAAGATCGAGCGTCGTTGAAGACGTCCGAGGTGTGGGAAGTGGCTATCGACAAATTGAACGCAAACCAGATCCGCAACGCCAAGTGCGGCAAGCACTTCGACGGTGCTGGTCTGTTCCTTCATGTCCTCATCACTGGCAATCGCTACTGGCGAATGAAATATCGCTACGGTGGGCGCGAGAAGCTGATTGCGTTTGGTGTCTATCCCGAAGTGTCTTTGGCGGAGGCGCGTCAACGTCGTGATGAAGCGCGGACCTTGCTGCGCCAAGGTCGGGATCCGGTGATGGCGCGACGTGCGGAACGACGCGAAGCCGTTGCACGAGCCTCCAACAATTTTGACACCGTCTGCCTGGAGTGGGTCAGGGTCAAGGGCTATCGCTGGTCGGAAGGACACCGGCTCGGTGTCATCTCCCAGATGGAGAACGATGTCTTTCCCCGGCTGGGTTGTACGTCGGTTGCCGAGCTGACACCGGCAGACATCCTTTTCACTGTACGTCAGGTGGAGCGGCGAGGCGCTTTCGATTCCGCCGGACGCCTGCTGCAACGGATACGCAGCGTACTGAATTACGCGGTTGCCACCGGTCGCCTCGTGTCGAATCCAGCCCGGGATCTGCGGAATGTCCTGATCCCGCCGGAGCGTGGTCAACATGCCGCAATGGCGTTTGGAGAGGTGGGAGCCTTCCTGGCGGCATTGGATCGCTATCCCGGCAATCCCGAGACCCGGATTGCGTTGGAGATGCTCGTGCATACCTTCGTGCGCAGTCAGGAGGTGCGCCTGGCGCGATGGAGTGAGTTCGATCCGGAGGCGTGGGATCCGAAAGCGGATGGGCAGAAGTATTGGCGGATACCTGCCGAGCGCATGAAAAAGCGACGGGAACACGTAGTGCCGCTTTCACCTCAGGTCCGCGAACTGTTGGCCCAACTGCGCCGGTTCACCGGAAACGGTGAGCTGCTTTTCCCGCATCGCAGTGGCGGTGGGCAAGCGATGACAAAGTCCGGTTTGCGTAAGGCGATGGGTGGGTGCGATGGCAAGTGCCTGATGCGTTGTCGAAGCAGATAGGCGCCAAAGGTCGGATGGCGCTCACTGCGTGGAGCCATTTCATTCAACTTCAAGATGCAGGCGCGTGAACCCGATGTCCGGATAGAACTTGCGCGTCACGGCTTCCACACTTCTGGAAACCCAGTCGGGGACACAGTGGCGAAGTGCTCACCGATGCATTGCAAGCTGCTAGATCTAGCTGCGCGCCCACCGAGTAGTACGCGGTATCGTCGGTGGTCAACTTGATCGCGAATCGAAACTCCTGATCCAGACGAAAGAACGCGTGCTTGTGAAAGGCCTGTGGCCGAACCGTGACGATGGGGTCGGCGTCCTCCTCTTGTTCAATCTCGAACGGCTGGCGTTCGTAATCGACGTAACCGTACAGGAACTCGAAATTCTCAAGGCCACGATCCTCAGATCGCAAGAATCCCCGCCTTGCCCACACCGTATCTTGCAGTTGCCTCAGCAATGCCGGCCCGTCGCAGGAGATGCAAACCCCCTTGTGACCACCATACGAGCGCCACATCAGATCCGTCAGCGCTTCGCCCGCGTGCCAGCACGACACGAACCACCTATCCGGCGTTTCGTCGGAAAACCTCTCGTCCAGCTCGCCTGCCAGCAGATCCTCGGCATCACGCACGAGTTGCCAGTGATCAAACTCCCCCGACAGCGAGAACTCGGGTTCCGAGCATGATTCCACGAGCGCCTTCCGAATCGCATCGCTGATCGATCCGGGGAACGCGCAATCGTAGGGATCGTCATATTCGGTCGCACGCGGAATATAGAGTTGCCCGGTTGTCAGTATGGACAGGTATTGCTCCAGGGGCATGAAACGGATCAGTCGATCTGGCGGCTCCGAGTTGGAGAATTCGTGCTCGATCTGGTAGTCCAGCCAATGGCCACTGGTGTCGATGAACTCGCGAATATCAGTGCCGTCGTTGTTGTCATCCGGCTCGTCGATCATGGCTGCCTGCCTCAAGACACCGTGCTGGATGGTAGTCTGCCACAGGAAGTTCACGCATCCGGCGTTCCGCCACCGGGCTCGCGGGCTGCGCCCCATGCCCTCGCGGGTCATGGACCGGCTGCCGGCGACCGACGCCGCCGGGCAGGCGGGCGTGGAGGATGCCGTGGACTGACATTGGCGCAGGATCGTCGCCGGCGCGGCGCTCTCGACATTGATCGGCGTCGGCGCCGAGTTGGCCGCCCTCGATCGCAGCGATGCCGATGGCCGCATCATCATCGCCACGCGCGAGAGCGTGCAGGAAACCGTGAACCAGGTTGGCCAGCAGATCACCCGCCGCAACCTCGACCTGCAGCCGACGTTGACGGTGCGGGCGGGATTTCCGGTGCGGGTGATGGTCAGCAAGGACTTGGCACTGGAGCCGTATGTCCAATCCGATCCGGTTAGACCTTAACAATAAAGTCGATAAGTGCAGAGTCTGAAGACCTGACTCCTAGCGTGGTCACGCTCTCACTTGATGCTGCGAGTTTAAAGTGGTCACCGGCCACTAGTCGGAGCATCGTCGCTAGACTCGCCACAGATCATCCGGGCCCAGATAACTCAGATCAATCCTGCCTATTTCCATAGACACCATGGCGCGGACTAGGCCAGCCCTGGCGGGGTTGAGGGCGGCTTGAAGGGTGCCGAGAGGGTGGCCGTCCGCTGATAGGACCAGTGGTTGCCCGTTCCAGTGATGAAGTCTGACCGGGGTGTTCGGCGGTGGTGGGACGCCATGCCAGGCAACCTGTGCCCAATGGCGCCTATCACTCCAAGTCCGGTTGTCTGGCGGTGTGAAGCTGTGCACGAACGCGCTCCACATCTGTTTGGTTTCGGCGGTAGGCCAATCGGGGCGCACGCTCCAGGCCGCGACCACCTCGGAGTTCAGCCACAACCTCAGTTCCTGCCCCGTTGTGAAGGTGGCTCCTGTATCCATCACTGCCTTGATCGCGGCTAGCCTGGAGTTGAAACCAGCCAGCATCAAAATCGAAGCTGGGCGGCTCATTGTCCCGGTTTCCACTGCCGGCGCGGCCAAGCCAAGCTCGAATTCCTCAAGCGCTAGACCTTCGGGAGGGATGACATCGCCATTGGCGGTGGCCCGTACACGCACGGCATCCATTGCCCACGGAAGACGATAGACGAGGCCACTCTCGATGAACTGAAGTACCTCAGCCTCTCTTCCCAAGGCAATGTCGGCGAGTGGTTGGCCGAGTAGCCAGTGCCGCAGGATCGTGCGCCAATCCGCCGGCAACGAATCTGGCATGAACGGATGGAAGGTGAAAACTCGTTCGGCAAGGGCTGTGATCGCGGCAATGGCTACCTCGGCGTTGCCGTCGAGAAGCGCACCGTTCGCTTGGACGAGCAGTAGGTTGGCCTCCTCTGCGATCGCATCCAGCGCATGGCCGGCCGCTAGCCCCACGCCAGCAAGGAAGTAGCCCTTCCGTTGGCGTGCAGTTGTCTGAGCCCAGATCATGCGACTGCGCGAAAGAAGTCCTGCCGTCAGCGCCTGTCGCGACGGCTCCTCCTGCCTAAGCAGTCGCCGCTGCCAGAGCGACGACTGCAGGATATCGTCCAACGCCGCCTCGACCCCCTCGTCGGGAACGTCTTCCTGGCCGATCAGGCTCAGGATCGCGGTATCAAGCGTGGCCACGTGCCGTTCCCATTCGACGAGCGCTCTATCCCGATCCGCCGGTTGCTCGTTGGCGACCTCTGGAAAGTCCCACGCCCGTGCGTTGTTCGCCACGTACTCGGTGAGTTGGCCGATATCACCTCCGACACGCGCACGCATCCTGAGCAGCAGCGCCGCAACGAGCTGAACAAGTCCGCTTTCCATCTCCCGTGCACCGAGATCGGTGATGAGCGCTTCCCAGCTGCGTCTCCTTCTTACGGCATCGTCGAACATCGGAAAGAGTACGACTCCCTCGACATCGACGTAGGCACGTCCAGCTCGGCCGATGACGTTCTTGAATTCGGAAACATTGATGAGCTCGCCATGACGGTGAATCGAATGCATGACGATGGCGGTGGCGGAGAGGTTGAGGCCTTGGGCAAGCGTCGGCGAGGAGATCGTGACCTTCAGGACGCCCTCTCTAAGCAGGCGTTCGACTTCCTTGCGGTATGCGGTCGGCAGCGTCCCGTGATGCAGGGCAACGCCAAGTTTGAGGCATTTCAGGATCGCGTTGTCGCGACCAAGCCATTCCTCTCCCAGCGCGATGGCCGTGTTCAAGACGCCGGCATCCACTTCCAGCAACGAACGAAGTGCACCGCGCTCATGAAGATTCACGATTGCGCTTGCGAAAGGCTCGACGCTTCTGCGCTCCGGACAGAAGATCAGGACGGTCTGCCCGTCATCCACGAGGCGCCACGCCGTCGCCAGGCACAGTTCGCGTTGATCCTTGGGGAAGACCTGCGTGCGCCGCCGTCTCGGTGGGACGAAATTCGGTGGCACGAACCCGGTGAGGAACCGTTGTACCCACGGACGCTCGTCGCCGACACGAAGGTTCAGCCGAGCATGCGGCGAGTTCCAGATGACCTCACCGAATCTGATCCTCGTCGGTCGCCAGTGGCTCTGGATCAGTCCGCCGGGATGGTCGCGTCGTAGCCATGCCGTGAAATCCTCAAGCTGGTCTCCGTCGGGAAGAATCGCTGACAGGCAGACAACGCGCCGCTCATCCGCGTCTTCGCGGCGGAGGAGTCGCTGGATTTGAACCTCGTAACGTACCTCACGCTCATTAAGGCCGATCATGTGCCCCTCATCGAAGACGAGGAGGCCGACATCGTCGAGGAGCGAGGGGTCGTTCCTGAGCGCAAAATCTATTTTTTCCGGCGTGGACACGACGATGTCGCGCTTGCGAATCGTGTCTTCATCGAAGCCGCTCACGCCGCTGCTGCTGTAAAGGGCCGACACCGTCTTGCCGAGCGGGGTAAAAGTTCGCTGGAGCGTCGTTTCTGTTTGCGCGGATAGGGCGCGAAGTGGTGTGACGAACACGACGCGCTTGCCGGCGGCCAGGCATCGCAGGATGCATAGTTCGGCAATACGGGTCTTGCCTGCGCTCGTGGGAAGGGAAACCACCAGGTCATCGGACTGGTCGACTGCCCGCGATGCCGCTTCGAGCTGCGAAGGCCAGAGGTCGACCTCGGCTTTCGGGCGGCGGAACAAGGATGCGATGAATAGTTCGCGAAGTTGGGGCCACGCTGCCCCGTCTCCGCCCGGCGACTGGGCTGGGACTTTGTCGTGGAACGTGTTGGACCAGAGATCGGACAGAAGGTGTGTCGCGATGCGGTGTGCCCACCATTGGGGGAGCATGT
The DNA here is from genome assembly GCA_031263725.1 of Lysobacteraceae bacterium. Classification (GTDB taxonomy): domain Bacteria; phylum Pseudomonadota; class Gammaproteobacteria; order Xanthomonadales; family Xanthomonadaceae; genus JAITWM01. The sequence continues at coordinate 66,621 of JAISFF010000073.1, forward strand.
TCAGTTGAGCGCAGACGTCCAAGCCATTACGGAGACGGGCCAAGGCCTGATCGCTGAGCTGGCGCTCGCCGCGTTCCAGTGCAAGCAGGAATAGCAGAATGGCGGAGAAGAAGCCGTCGGTCAGCGCCTGGTCGAGGGCGTCGAACAGAAATGTGCCGCCTTCTCCCGCCTGATCGGCTGGGGCTGCCGCCTGGTCAAGATGCGCCTGGATGGCGGCGGCGATCTCGACATCGCTTCCGGTTCCTGAAATCATGAAGTCCAGCGCCATGGTCTGCAGTGCGTCGATGTTCCGACGCATCAGGAGCGCAAGCGCCTTTTCAATAGGGGAGAAGTTCTCGTCCCCCTCAACAATTGAGAGGAGCGAGTAGGCTCGCGCCGACAGGTGCGCAAGGTGGTAACTTGCCGCTGCCATCACAAAATGAAAGTCGCGGCCGGTCTCTTCGCGTTTGCCGTTCGCCATGACCGCCTCGAGGGCGGTGGCTGACTGCTCGAAGGCGACGCGGGCCTGCGCAGCATCGCCGTCCAGTTCGCGGAGCCGCAGGCCGAGGCCAAGCATGGCGTACCCGTACGAATGCAGATCGTAGCTCAGTTGCGGCGAGAAGTCCGGGGCATCCTGTGGAAGGATGCCGTCGCGCCAGATCATTGCCCGGGCCTGGCCACGGGCAATCAGACGACCTCTGAACCCCGCCGTCGCCGCTTCGTGGATATGTTCGACGATTGTCTCAGGGGTTGTTGGCATTGGCGATCACCTGATCGTAGACGGCCGCTACGAAAGCCGCGTGGTCCTGGACGCGGAGGCCAACGGCGTACTGCATGACCGCGCCCGGATAGGCTTGCAGGGCGGCGGTGAGGAGCGCATCGGGTGCATTGCCGGAGAATGTGAACAGGAGGTGCCGGACACTTCCGATCGGGATGCCGTGCTTCAGCAACGCATCATCGATGGCGTCGGCAAGCGCATTGTTGCCCAGCTCCAGCAGTCGGGCTGATCTTGCCCCGCACGCACGGACGCCAAGAAGCATCGAGTCAAGCGGCGTGCTTCAACCTTTTGGCATAGTCATTGGGAGAACGATAGTGCAAGGCCGAGTGTAACCGTGTGGGATT
>JAISFF010000038.1 GCA_031263725.1 Lysobacteraceae bacterium
GGACCACTCTCACAGGTCGACTGCAAGGTGCGACCGTCCAGAATCACCGTACTGGGTTGGCCTTGGCGACCCTGCGCCACGCGCAGGATCGAACGCAAATCATGGACCATCGCTTCGAAGCAACCGGCCTGTATCCAGCGTTGGGTCTGCTGATAGACCGCCTCCCAGGGAGGGAAATCATTGGGAAGCAAGCGCCAGGGTGCTCCCGCCCGCGCCATCCAGCGCAGGGCATTGAAGATGGCACGCAGCTCATGCTTGCGCTGTGGGGCTTGTGTGTCCATGAGAATCAGATCGGGGGCAGCAAATGCCCATTCTTCATCGGACACATCCGTTGGATAGGTGCGCGGCGGCTTCATCGGGTTTCCATAACCTCATCATAAACAAAGTTCATAACACGCTCTAGTCCCCGCGCCGGTCCCTGGCCTTGGCGGCGAAACGGACGAGCTTTCCGAAAGCGTGATCCTTCCTGCGTTTTTCCATATGGGACATATCGTGGAACTGGCTTTCCTTCCTGAGTTTCAGATAGTTCTGGAAATGCGCCGCTTCCAGTGCTCCTTCGGCGATGGCTCTGTGGATAGCGCAGCCCGGTTCGCTGGCGTGCGTGCAATCGGAAAAGCGGCATTGCCCGGAATGCGCGGCGATATCGGCAAAGCTGTCGTCAAGCGCATCCGTTGCTCCAGCTCGTCGGCACCGATCAGGTCGGTCTTGGTCAGCAGGATGATCGGCTCGATGCCACCTTCGCGCACCATCACCAGATAACGCTCCAGCCTGCGCACGTTGAAATCGAAGTGACAGGACTGGACGATGAAGGCGATATCGATGTTCGCCGCGAGCATCTGGAAACCAATGTTCCTGCCGGCGCTTTTCCGCCGCAGGAACGAGGCCCTGGGCAGAACGCCGTGGATGCTCGCGTGGTTGCCGTGGTCGTGGCGGGATACGCAGACCCAATCGCCGATGCAGGGCAGGTCGGCGGAAGTCTCGCCGGCGTGGAGCAGCCTGCCGGTCGGCTCGGCGGACAGTTCGTCTTCCGCATCGCGGATGACGTATCGGCCGCGGTCGACCGCCGTCACCCGGGCGATGGATCTGTCATGAGCACATGACGCACAGGTGGATAGCGGATGGCTTGGTCGCAGCGCCGAACAATGTGAAGATATGCGCCCGCTTCATCCAGCCGATGGCGGGGAGCGTGTCTTTTCTCGATTCATGCAGTGATTCCAGATGATTTCCTTTCGCAATTTCGCCATGCGGCGCGGCGAGCGCCTGCTGTTGTCCGCTGTCGACCTGACGCTCTACGGCGGTTACCGGGTCGGCGTGGTCGGCCGTAACGGCACCGGCAAGTCCAGCCTGTTCGCCGCGATCCGCGGCGAGCTGGAGGCCGATCGCGGCGAGATCGGGCTGTCCGGCAAGCTGCGGATCGCGGCGGTGGCGCAGGAAATGCCGGCCTTGCCGGACCCGGCGCTGGATTTCGTGTTGGGCGGCGATACCGAAGTCGCCGAAGCGCTGGCGGCCGAAGCTCGCGCGGTGGCGGCGGAAGACTGGGATGCGGTGGCCGCCGCGCATCAGCGGCTGGAGGAGTTGAACGGCTACGATGCCCGCGCCAGAGCCGGCAAGCTGCTGCATGGCCTGGGTTTCTCCGCCGACACCCAGCAGCGCGCCGTGGCCGAGTTTTCCGGCGGCTGGCGCGTTCGCCTGAATCTGGCGTGCGCGCTGATGCAGCCCAGCGATCTGCTGTTGCTGGACGAACCCACCAACCATCTGGATCTGGATGCGGTATTGTGGCTGGAACAGTGGTTGCTGAAGTATTCCGGCACCCTGCTGCTGATTTCGCACGACCGCGAGTTCCTGGACAACGTCACCACGCATACGCTGCACCTGCACGAGGGCAAAGCCAGGCTCTATACCGGCGGCTATACCCGTTTCGAACGGCAACGTGCCGAACACCTGCGCCTGCAGCAGATCGCGCACGACAAGGAGCAGGCCGAACGCGCGCACCTGCAATCCTTCATCGATCGTTTCCGCGCCAAGGCCAGCAAAGCCAAGCAGGCGCAGTCGCGGATGAAGCGCCTGGCCAAGCTCGACGGTACCGAGGCGGTACGCGCCGAACGCCAGTTGCGGATCGAGTTCGCGCAACCGCAGAAGCTGCCGCATTCGCTGATCCGCCTCGACGAGGTCGACGCCGGCTATGGCGATCTGCGCGTACTGCACGATGTCGGCTTCGGCCTGGAGGCGGGAGACCGTATCGGTCTGCTCGGTCCCAACGGCGCCGGCAAATCGACCCTGGTCAAGACCCTGGTTGGCGAGTTGCCGCTGCTGGCCGGCGAGCGCCGCGCGCATCCGGATTTGCGCATCGGCTATTTTGCCCAGCACACCCTGGAGTCGCTGCATGCCGGGCGGACGCCGCTGGACCACCTGCGCGAACTGTCGCCGGACCTGCCGAACCAGCCGTTGCGGGATTTCCTCGGCAAGTGGAATTTCCCGGGCGATCGCGCTTTCGAGAGCGTCGACGGTTTTTCCGGCGGCGAGCGTGCGCGACTGGCGCTGGCGCTGGTGGCGTGGCGGCAACCGAATGTGCTGTTGCTGGACGAACCGACCAACCACCTCGATCTGGAGATGCGCGAGGCCCTGGCCGAGGCCTTGTCGGATTTCGATGGCGCCATCGTCATGGTGTCGCACGATCGGCATCTGATCGGCCTGGTCTGCGACACCTTCTGGCGCGTGGCCAACGGCGGCGTGCAGCCGTTCGATGGCGACCTGGACGAATACGCGGCCTGGCTGCGCAACTACAACGGACGCGAGAGCGATGCCGGGTCCGCCACCGTGCCGAAGATGGTGGCCGCCAGGCCCGCCGCCGCAGCCGCGCGCAAGGCGCCCAATCCCATCCGGCTGGCGCAGGCCGAGGCCAGGGTGACGGCGCTGGAAACCAGGCTCGAACAGGTCGATGCGGAGCTGGCCGACCCGGAAGTCTTCGCCGCGGCGGAGCGGGTCGCCGAACTGAGCCGGGAACGCGATCTGCTGCTGGCGCAACTGGCCGAAGCGGAGCAGGCCTGGTCGGCACTGTACGCATGAACATCATCCGGACCGGCCACGGCTGGACCGGCAATGCACTGATCGATACTCGCCAGCCGATGTGATGGGCGCCGTCTTGCGCGGATCGCGGCGCTCTTCCGGCCGGAAACGGCGCGGATCGATATGGCGCCGGGGCGGGACAACGATAGTTTCGGGTTGCCAGGATGGCGCATTGGCCGGAATGCTGTCCGGTGGATGGCTCCAGCGGCCCGCCGGGCTGTCCTATCATGGCCGGGCCGTCGCGCTTGAAACCTTGGTCGGGGCAACGCATATGCATATCGGCATGGAGCGGAGCGGGGACGATCCGCCGGCTCCGCCCGGTACTTTTGTCATTTACTTGAAATCATTGGGTTTTTCATCGTCATGCCGATTTATGCCTTCCAGTGCGGCCAGTGCGGCCACAGTTTCGACCGATTACAGAAAATGTCCGACCACGATCCGGAGGTCTGCCCGCAATGCAGCGCGCATGCGATCAAGCGGCAGATGACCGCGCCGTCGTTCCGTCTGGCCGGCAGCGGGTGGTACGAGACCGACTTCAAAGGCTCCCGCGACAAACGGCACAATCTGGCGAGCGACAGTGGCGGCGGAAGCGACGGCGGTGGTTCCAGCGCTGGCTCCGGCACGAGCGATAACGCGCCGGCTTCTGGCTCCAGTTCCAGTGACAAGCCGGCGGCGTCCTCCACCTGATCCTGTCGGTAATGCATCGCTCGACAGGAAAAACCGCCTTGCGGCCGTCTTCTTTCCGTTCCGGCCGTCCGGTTGCACGGATGGATCAGCGGCGTCCGGGACGATTGTTGCCGCGGCCTTCCTCGACGAACTCGGCCCGGCAGCCGTTGCTGACCCAGACGCTGCCCCGGCGCTGGCCCCAGCTCTGGCCCTCGACGCAGGGAGACGAAGACATCTGGCGCACCAGCCGCGCATTGCCGCGGAAATTGGTATTGCAGACGCGGGCCTTGCGGTCGTTGCTCTCGCAGCGGACGACGGACAGCGCATCGTCGTAGTAGCCGTTGTTGCTGTTGTTCTGATGGTTGCCGCCGCCCGGGCGGCCACTGCTGCTTCCGATGAAACGGCCGCGACAGCCGCCATCGACCCACATGGTGCCGTTGCCGCCGCCGAAGTTGACGCCTTCCATGCAGCGCGTGCCGGAGATGTTCTGGACCAGGGAAGGCCGGCCGTTGAAGGGGGTGTTGCAGGTGGTGCGACGGTTGTTGTTGCTGTAGCACAACACGCTTTCGGAGGACCAGCCGCCAAGCGTATTGGCGGCTGAACTCTGCGCGCGGCTTTCCAGGCACGGCGCCATCAGTGCGATGGTAGCCAGCGTGGACAGAATGATGCGGATCATGGGCGGTCTCCCGGAGATGGACTGGGTGGTTGGCGGAAAGAATTACAGAATCCGGGGTTAGTTCGACCTGAATCCGGTTTTGCGGCCCTGTCAACCCGGGGACGGGCCTTGTCCGCCAGGGACGATATCCAGCATAGTAAGCGGTTTCGCGGCCGCGCCGCATCCGGAGTTTCGCATGCGCACCCATTACTGTGGACTGATCGATGAAAGCCTGATCGGGCAGACTGTCACGCTGTGCGGCTGGGTCGACACCCTGCGCCTGCAAAGCCATGTCGCCTTCATCGATTTGCGCGATCACGAAGGCATCGTGCAGCTGGTCGCTGAACGTGACGACGCCGAGACCTTCAAGGTCGCTTCGGAACTGGGCTACGAGTACGTGCTACAGGCCGAAGGCGTGGTGCGCGAGCGGCAGAGCGTCAACGACAAGCTGGCCACCGGCAAGGTCGAGGTGCTGCTGAAGCGGGTCGGGATATTGAACCGGTCCGCGCCGCTGCCTTTCCATGCGCACGAGAACCCCGGCGAGGATGTGCGCCTGAAGTACCGCTACCTGGACCTGCGCCGTCCGGAAATGCAGAAGATGCAGCGTACCCGCATTAAACTGGTGCAGGCGTTGCGGCATTGGCTGGACGCGAAGGGTTTCCAGGATCTGGAGACCCCGATCCTGACCAAGGCGACGCCGGAAGGCGCGCGCGACTTCCTGGTGCCGGCGCGCCTGCATCCGGGCGAGTTCTATGCGTTGCCGCAGTCGCCGCAGTTATTCAAGCAGATCCTGATGATGGCCGGCTTCGACCGCTACTATCAGATCGCGCGATGCTTCCGCGACGAGGCGCTGCGCGCCGATCGCCAGCTGGAATTCACCCAACTGGACATGGAGTTCGCCTTCGTGCGCGAGCGTGATGTGCAGGACACGGTGGAGGCGATGATTCGCGACGTGTTCAAGCAGGTCATCGATGTGGATCTGGCCGCGCCGTTCCCGCGCATGACCTGGGCCGAAGCGATGCGCCGCTACGGCTCGGACAAGCCGGACTTGCGCATCGATCTGGAACTGGTCGATGTGGCCGGGCAGGTCAAGGACAGCGGTTTCAAGGTATTCACCGATTGGGCGACGGACCCGGAGGGCCGGGTGGCGGCGCTGCGCGTTCCCGGCGGTGCCGCGATGTCGCGCAAGCAATTGGACGATTACGCCGCGCATGCGGCCAAGTTCGGCGCCAAGGGTCTCGCGCACGCCAGGCTCGGCGACAACGGCGAGATCGCGTCGCCGATCGCCAAGTTCTTCGACGAGGCCGGGTTTGCCGCGCTGTTGCGGCAGGTCGGTGCGCAGCCGGGCGACATGGTGTTCTTCGGTGCGGGCCAATACGCTGCCGTCAGCGACTTCATGGGCGCGCTGCGGTTGAAGGCGGGCAAGGAGTTCGGCCTGGTCGCCGAAGACTGGCGGCCACTGTGGGTCACCGATTTCCCGATGTTCGAATGGGACGAGGAAGCGCAGCGCTACGTGGCCCTGCATCATCCATTCACCGCGCCGGCGGTCGACAGCATCGACGATCTGCGCGCCAATGCGCGCACGGCGGTTTCGCGCGGCTACGACATGGTGCTCAACGGCAATGAGATCGGCGGCGGTTCGATCCGCATCCATCGTTCGGAGATGCAGAGCGCGGTATTCGAGCTGTTGGGCATCGGCGCCGAGGAAGCCGAGCTGAAGTTCGGCTTCCTGCTGGAAGCGTTGAAATATGGCGCTCCGCCGCACGGTGGCATCGCCTTCGGCATCGACCGTATCGCCGCGCTGATGGCGGGGACCGAATCGATCCGCGATGTGATTCCGTTCCCGAAGACCACGACCGCGCAGTGCCTGATGACCGGGGCGCCTTCGCCGATCCCGGATTCGCAGCTGGTCGAGCTGCATGTCCAGGTACGTCCCCGGACCGAATGACGATCCGGGTATATCGCGCTGGCGGCGGTCGCGGTGCGGGGTTCCGTCGAAACCTTCGGCGCCTCCTGTCCGCCGGACGGCCGGTGCGACTGTCATGCGCGCGATGCGATGCCGGCGGCTGTCGGCAATGGGAAAGCCGGTATTTTCATTGTTCTTTGGTATCGCGGCAAAAGTATTATTCCCTTTGAATTACGACGATTTTCATTGGGATGATGCAATGTCTTGCAATCGATGCCATCAAACTGCAATGTGAAGTTTCGATGTCTTGGGTCGGACATGATTCGATCATTGTCCGCAGTGACAATGCCATCGAGTGGATGCGGATATTGCGAATACGCATATGCCGGGAAAAACATGTCGATGATTCGCACGCCGGGCTGGAATTGCAGGTTTCGTTTCCACTCGCCGTAAAAAGAGCCTCGTTTTTCAATGAGGCCTTCATGGCGGGCGCGGGACGCGATTTATTCCACTGACAGATCCTCGACCTTCTGCCAGCCGCGCGGCAGCAGGCCGCCGCGCGCGGCGCGGGCGCCGAGATAATTGTCCAGATCCTTGAACGACAGGCTCATCGTGCGCTGTCCGCTCTTGACCAGCAGTGTGGCGCCGGGGCCGACCGCGGCGACCGCGACCACGCGCTCGGTACCGAGCTTGGCTTTGGGAATGTCGATGATCTTGTTGCCTTTGCCCTTGTCCAGCTCGGGCAGCTCGCTGATCGGAAACGCCAGCAGATGTCCGGCGCTGGTGACCGCGACGATGCGGTCGGTTCCCGTGTTGGCGACCAGTGCCGGTTGCAACACCCTGGCTCCGCTGCTCAGGTTAAGCATCGCTTTGCCGGCCTTGTTGCGGCTGGCGAGGTTTTCGAAGCGGGTGACGAAGCCGTAGCCGTGCGAGGACGCCAGCACGAAACGCTGGTCGTTGTCGCCGCTGGCCAGTGCCTGGAAGGCGGCGCCGGACGCGGGCGAGAAGCGGCCAGTCAGCGGCTCGCCGTTGCCGCGCGCGGAAGGCAGGGTATGCACCAGCGTCGAATAGCTGCGGCCTTCCGAATCGAAGAAAGCCACTTGCTGCGTGCTGCGGCTCTTGACTGCGGCCAGCAGTGCGTCGCCGTCGCGATAGGACAGGTTGGACGCGTCGATGTCGTGTCCCTTGGCCGCGCGGACCCAGCCCTTTTCCGAGAGGACCACGGTCATCGGCTCGCTGGGCACCAGTTCGGTTTCGTCGATCGCCTGCGCTGCGCCGCGTTCTACCAGCGGCGAGCGGCGGGCGTCGCCGTATTTCCTGGCATCGGTCTGCAGTTCGTCCTTGATGAGCTTCTTCAGCTTGGCGCCGCTGCCGAGCACGGCGATGATCTGGTCGCGTTCCCTGGCCAGGCTGTCCTGTTCGCCGCGGATCTTCATCTCCTCGAGGCGCGCGAGCTGCTTGAGCCTGGTTTCCAGGATGTAGTCGGTCTGCTCCTCGCTGAGGCCAAAACGCCGCATCAGCACTGGCTTGGGTTCGTCCTCGGCGCGGATGATGTGGATCACTTCGTCCAGATTGAGGAAGGCGGTCAGCAGGCCTTCGAGCAGGTGCAGGCGCCGCTCGACCTTTTCCAGGCGATGATTGAGGCGGCGGACCACGGTGTCCTTGCGGAACTGCAGCCATTCCGACAGCAGCGTCTTGAGATTCTTGACCTGTGGCTTGCCGTTCAGGCCGATCACGTTGAAGTTGGCGCGGTAGCTCTTTTCCAGATCGGTGGTGGCGAACAGGTGCCCCATCAACTGCTCGGTATCGACGCGGTTGGAACGCAACACCAGCACCACCCGCACCGGATTGGCATGGTCGGATTCGTCACGCAGGTCTTCCAGCCAGGGCAGTTTCTTGGCGCGCATCTGCGCGGCGATCTGTTCGATCAGTTTTGACGAGGAGACCTGATAGGGCAGCGCATTGATGACGATGTTCTGGCCTTCCTTCACGAAAGTGGCGCGCGCACGCACGCTGCCCAGGCCGGTTTCGTACAGGCTGCGCAGGTCCGCGACCGGTGTGATGATCTCGGCCGTGGTCGGGTAATCGGGGCCGCGCACGTGTTCGCACAGGTCGGCGATGGTGGCCTCGGGATCGTCGATCAGGCGGATCAGCGCACTGACGACTTCGTTGAGATTGTGCGGCGGCACGTCCGTGGCCATGCCGACGGCGATGCCGGTGGTGCCGTTGAGCAGCAGATGCGGCAAGCGCGCCGGCAGCCAGGCGGGTTCTTCCAGCGTGCCGTCGAAATTTGGCGACCAGTCGGTGGTGCCGTGGCCCAGTTCGCCCAGCAGCATCTCGGCGATCGGGGTCAGCTTGGACTCGGTGTAGCGCATCGCCGCGAACGATTTGGGATCGTCCGACGAGCCGAAGTTGCCCTGTCCGTCGATCAGCGGATAGCGATACGAAAACGGCTGCGCCATCAGCACCATGGCTTCATAGCAGGCCGAATCGCCGTGCGGGTGGTACTTGCCGATGACATCGCCGACGGTGCGCGCGGATTTCTTGTGCTTGGAACTGGCATTGAGGCCCAGTTCGCTCATGGAATAGATGATGCGCCGTTGCACCGGCTTGAGTCCGTCGCCGATGAAGGGCAGGGCGCGGTCCAGCACCACGTACATCGAGTAATCCAGATAGGCGCGTTCGGCGTATTCGCGCAGCGGAATCTGTTCAAAGCCGTGAAAAGCGGGTCGGGTCAGATCGGTCATATCGGGTTCGGAGTGGGAAGGGTACGGCCCAGCATGGGCCGGTCACGGCAAGGGGCCATTATGCGCATGTGCTCGCCGATGCCAAGGTTGCCGGTTCACTGTGTCATCGGCTGCGACGGTGTTCGCGGCGCTTGATCGGGCGTTGTCGGGCGCGTCGATTCGGCCGGTGCCGGCAGACGGCGCATCGGTGACGAAAGGGCCTGATGGGAGCGGAATTCTCTTGTTCCGGCCGCGTATCGATTTGGATTGCGTATCGCAATGATTTATTTGCACATGAAATAGTTGACTTGACAATTATTTCATATGGAAGAGAATGACCGCCCCATGATGATCCCTCCCGCTTCTCCCGATCAGACGCCTTCGCTCGGATTGCTGCTGAAACAGACCCACGAGGGGCTGCGGCAGCAGGTCGAAGGCCGTTTCATTTCCGATGGCGTCGACTTGAGCTTCAGCCAGTTCCTGCTGCTTAAGACGTTGATGCTGAGCGGACCGTGCAGCGCGATGGAGATCGCCCTGGCCATCGACCAGACGCCCAGCACGGTGACCCGTCTACTGGACAAGCTGGAACACGGCGGTTATCTGCGGCGCGAAGCGGACGAACAGGACCGCCGTGCGCTGCAGATCGTCCCGACCGGGACGGGCAGGGAAAAATGCACCCAGGCCTGGGCGGTCATCGACGAGGTGGCCGAAGCGGTCCAGGAATATGTCGGCCGCGCCGAGTGGGAACGATTCATTGCGACATTGACCCGCATCCGCGATTACTTCCAGTGATCATGCAGCCGAACGACCATCGTCCCTTCCGCGCGAGGAACCGCCATCGCATCGCCGCGTGGCCGATCCCGCTGACGTTGTGCTGTGCGTTGCTCGCCGCCTGCGTCAGCAGTCGCGGCCTGCATCCACAAGGACAACTGACCGATGCCGATTCGTTGGATGCGGGACGCAGCCTGGCGCCGGCCAGTCTGTCGCCGGCGTCGTGGCCGGCTGTCGACTGGTGGCGCGAACTCGACGATCCGCAACTGGATGCGCTGATCGATGAAGCGTTGCGCGGCAGCCCCACCCTGGACGCGGCGGATGCGCGTCTGCGTCTGGCGCAGGCACAGGCCGGTGCGGCCGACGCGGCACGCACGCCGACGCTGTCGGGAACCGGAACCTACATCGGCGCCGACAACAATGGCAGCTACGGCAGCGAAACCCGGATCGGCCTGGGCTTCGGCCATGCCTTCGACCTGTGGGGCGGCCAGCGCGCGGCGTGGGAGGCCGCTCTGGGCCAGGCGCGCGCCGCCGGAATAGACGCGCAGGCCGCGCGCCTCACGCTGTCGGCGGCGGTGGCGCAGAGCTACGTGATGCTGGGCTATGCCTGGCGGCTGCAGGATATCGGCAACGATGAGCTGGCGCGCGCGGAAAAGATGCTGGAACTGACCCGGCAGCGTTGCAGTGCGGGAATCGACGACATGGTCTCGCTGCGCCAGTCCGAGGCGGCGGTCCCGGCCGCGCGCCAGCAGGTGCAGGCGGCACGGTGGCAGATCCAGCGGGCGCAGACCGCGCTGGCGGCGCTGCTGGGGCAGGGGCCGGATCGCGGTTTGGCGATCGGACGTCCGCGCGCATTGAATCCGGCCCGGCTGAGCGTGCCCAGCGTCCTGCCGAGCGAACTGCTCGGACGCCGCCCCGATGTCGTCGCCGCGCGCTGGCGGGTGGAAGCGGCCGGACACAGCATCCGCGCGGCCCAGGCCCAGTTCCATCCCAATATCAATCTCAACGCGCTGGTCGGGATATCCCCGCAAAGCTGGAATCTGCTGCACGACTCGCCCTGGTCCGGCAGTTTGAACCCGTTGTCGATGGGGCCGGCGATCAGTCTGCCGATCTTCGACGGCGGCCGCCTGCGCGCCAATCTGGCGCAGAGCGACGCGCAGTACGATCTGGCCGTGGCCGACTACAACGGATTGCTGGTGTCGGCCCTGCGTGAAGTGGCCGACCAGATCAACACGCTGGCATCGCTGGACCAGCAGATCCAGCAGCAATCGCAATCCGAAGCCATCGCCCAGGCCGGCTATGATCTGGCGCGGCAGCGCTATCAGGCGGGAATCGGCGGCTACCTGGAAGTGCTCGGCGCGCAGCAGCAATTGCTGAGCGCGCAGCAAAGGACGGCCAGCCTGCAATCCGACCAGATCCAGGCCTCGGTGCGTTTGAACCAGGCCTTGGGCGGCGGCTATCGTCCCGCCGCGCCGGACCCGAAAAAGACCAGTGCCATCGCCGTGCACTGAGCGTGCGTTCAGCCCGGAAACCTCCCCATGAGTGAAACCAATCCTTCTCTCCCTTCCAAGATGCTGTCGCCCAGCATTCGCTGGCGGCGCATGCTGTTGCGCGGCCTGCTGTTGCTGCTGGCCGTCGTTGCCGTGGTCCTGCTGGCCTGGGACCTGCTGGTGGCGCGCTGGCACGAAACCACCGACAACGCCTACGTGCAGGGCAATCTGGTACAGATCACGCCGCTGATCGACGGCACCGTGGTTTCGATTTCCGCCGAGGAGGGCATGCGCGTGGAGCGCGGCCAGGTGCTTGTGCAACTGGACCCGGCCGATACCGAGGTGGCGTTGCAGCAGGCCAAGGCCGATCTGGCGCGCACGGTGCGGCAGGTGCGTGGCATGTATCGCAGCGTCGAAGGCTCGCAGGCGGATCTGGCGGCGCAGCGGGCCGCGCTGGAACGCGCGCGCGCCGACTACCAGCGGCGGCGCAGTCTGGCCACCAGTGGCGCGATCTCTTCGGAAGAGCTGGCGCATGCGCGCGATACGCTGGCCAGCGCGGAGGCGATGGCCAACAGCGCGCGCGAACAGTACGAGCGCAGCAAGGCGCTGGTGGACAATACGGTGCTGGCGACGCAGCCGGACGTGCAGGCGGCGGCCGCGCAATTGCGGCAGGCGTTTCTGCGTCATGCGCGCAGCGGCATCCCGTCGCCGGTATCCGGCCATGTGGCACAGCGCGCGGTGCAGGTCGGCCAGCATGTGCAGCCGGGCAACGTGCTGATGGCGGTGGCGCCGCTGAACGAAATCTGGGTCGAGGCCAATTTCAAGGAAACGCAGTTGCGGCGCATGCGGCTCGGCCAGGCGGTCGAGCTGAAATCCGATCTGTACGGCAGCGGCGTCAAGTACACCGGTCGCATCGCAAGCCTGGGCCTGGGCACGGGCAGTGCGTTCGCGCTGCTGCCGGCGCAGAATGCGAGCGGAAACTGGATCAAGATCATCCAGCGCGTGCCGGTGCGGATTTCGATACCCGCCGAACAGCTGGCCGGGCATCCGCTGAAGATCGGCCTGTCGATGCATGCCGATGTCGATCTGCATCACGAGGACGGCACGGTGCTGCCGGACCAGGTTGCGAGCGGTACCGTGTTCGCGACCGACATCTATGCCGGCCTGCTGGACCAGGCGGACGCGCTGGTGCACGACATCATCCAGCGCAACCTGCCAGCCGGGAACGGCGCGAAGCAATAAGCGGACATGGCCGAATCGACCACAGCGACCGCGGCGCCGGCCGGGCCGGACGCTCCTTCCACGCCGTTCAAGCCGGCCAATCTGGCCCTGTGCACGGTGGGGCTGGCGCTGGCCTCGTTCATGCAGGTGCTGGACACCACGATCGCCAACGTTTCGTTGCCGACGATCGCCGGCAATCTGGGCGCCAGTTCGCAGCAGGTCACTTGGGTCATCACCTCGTTCGCGGTCAGCACGGCGATCGCCTTGCCGCTGACCGGCTGGCTGACGCGGCGCTTCGGCGAGACCCGGCTGTTCGTCTGGGCGACGCTGGCGTTCAGCCTGACCTCGCTGCTCTGCGGTTTGTCGCAGTCGATGGGCATGCTGGTGACCGCGCGCGTGCTGCAAGGCATCGCCGCCGGACCGATGTATCCGTTGGCGCAGAGCCTGCTGGTGTCGCTGTATCCGCGCGAAAAACGCGGGCATGCGCTTGCGCTGCTGAGCATGGTCACGGTGGTGGCGCCGATATCCGGGCCGATACTGGGCGGTTGGATCACCGACAACTACAGCTGGGAATGGATCTTCCTGATCAACGTGCCGTTGGGCGTGATCGCGGCGCTGATCGTCGGAACGCAACTGCGCAACCGCCCGGAAACAACCGAGAAACCGCCGATGGACTATATCGGCCTGGCCCTGTTGATCGCGGGTGTCGGCGCGCTGCAATTGGTGCTGGACCTGGGCAACGACGAGGACTGGTTCAATTCGGATCTGATCATCACTCTGGCGGTCGTATCGGCAATCGCGTTGACGATGTTCCTGATCTGGGAACTGACCGAGAAAGACCCGATCGTCGATCTGAAACTGTTCCGGCATCGGAACTTCTGTGTCGGCACCTTGGCGATGGTCGGCGCGTTCGCGTGTTTCTTCAGCATCGGCCTGCTGATCCCGTTGTGGCTCAACCGCGACATGGGCTATACGCCGTTATGGGCCGGTCTGGCCACGGCGCCGATCGGAATACTGCCGGTGATGATGACGCCGTTCGTGGCCCGCTATGCCAACCGCTTCGACATGCGTCTGCTGGCCAGTCTTGCCTTCGTCATCATGGGCATCAGCTGTTTCATGCGTTCCGGATTCAGTCTGGAGGTGGATTACATGCATATCGCCGGGGTCCAGTTGTTCATGGGCCTGGGCACGGCCCTGTTCTTCATGCCCATGCTGCATATCCTGCTCTCGGATCTGGACGGAAGGGAGATCGCTTCCGGTTCCGGCTTGGCGACATTCCTGCGTACCTTGGGAGCGAGTTTCTCGGCTTCTCTGACCACCTACATGTGGAGCCGCCGTACCGAAGTCCATCATGCGCAGCTGACCGAGCACATCTCGGTGTATGCGCCGGGGGTGCAACAGCAATTGCGGACGCTGGGGCAGGGCGATCCGCAGCGTGGCGCCGCGATCGTCGAGAACATGATCAACGTGCAGGCATCGCAGATCGCTTTCAACGACATCCTCTATGTGCTGGGTTGGATGTTCTTCGCGATGGTGATCCTGCTGTGGTTCGCCAGGCCGCCGTTCGGCGCCGGCAGCGGCGGACGTTGATCGCGGCAAAACAGTGCCGATTCCGCCGGGCGTCGCTGGTTTCCCGTGCGCCCGCCCGATACGGGCGGATGCATCGGTAGCGGTTGCCGCCTGGACATTCCCGGCTTGAGAAGGCGCGATCAAGTCCGCCACGGCGTTCGCGCGAAGGCAGGCGCTTTGGCGATCCGCGCGCCAGCGGACGCCCATCATGGCGGCGTTCTGGCCCCCGCGTCCGAACCAGCGGACGCACGCGGCAGTACCATCCGATATTGCTGGTGATCGCCCGCGCCGGTGCCGCGCATGTCGACGTTGGCGCACAACTGCCGGCCACACAGCACGACATCGGCCTGGTTATAGGCGCGCAGCAGGTCGGCCTGGATCTGGTGGGTGGCGATATCCGCGCGATATTGACCCATCAGCCAGCCGCCTCCGGCCAACAGCAGGGCCAGTGCGCCGAATACGACGGCGATGATCTTCCAGCTCAGTTGCCGGTACAGGCGCTGCAATTGCTGCAATTGCGCGGTCAGTGCCTGTGTGTTTTGGCCAACCTGGCCACCGGCTTGATGCAGCCGTCTGGAGAAGGCATCGATTGGTTGATCCAGTCCGCGTTGAACCTGGGTTGTCACCGTTTCCGGCAGATGGAGCATCAGGTTCCGGGTCGATTGCTGGACCGTGTCGGGGATCGTCTGCGTGGTCTGCTGCAATTGCCTGACCAATTGTTGTTGTTGCTGGCCAATGTGGTCGCACTGGCGCTGGAACCGCTCCATCAGCATGGAGGCCTTGCCCAGCAGACGGTCGATATCTTCGCTGTTCATTCCCTGTGTGCTCCGGTTGATCCTAAGCGTGGCTTACAGCGAACGCGCGCCGATGCGCGGCGCCTGTTGCTGTTCCTGTTGTTCGCGCTGTTGCTGCTGGCGCTGCAATTCGGCCTGCTGCTCCTGCCGGTCCACCTGCCGGATGGCTTCGGCGTGCATCTCCTGCGCCGCCGGATGCTGGGCGGCGATCTGGGTCAGTTCACGGAAACGGCCGAAATCCTGGGCGTCCGCAGCCGCCAGCATCTGGTCCAGAAACGCCTCCGGATCGCGTTGCAGCAG
>JAISFF010000067.1 GCA_031263725.1 Lysobacteraceae bacterium
CAGGGAATGGCCGGTGACGGTGACTTCGGGAGTGTGGCCGTAGTTTGGCGTCGCGCCTTTAGCATATTCCGTCGCCCGGCGGACTAATTCAATTGCATCGTCGGCTTGACGGTTAGTACGTGCGACGATCATGCCGCCGTCGGCCAACGTGCCGTCCAGCAAGGGCTGGTTATCAAACTCGGTGCCGCGATGAGCGACGACGACTTCGCCGGTATCCACGCGCTGGAAAATCATCCCCTGATAGCCGGATGGACAATTCATATACTCCTTGAGTTTATAAGTAGCACCATCCAAAACAATAGGCTCTTCTTCCCCTGGTTCTCGGCGACCGGATGGATAATCATTATTATAGGCTTCGGCAGCAAGCTCTGCATAATGTTGGTGACTGATGTTCATAGTGCTATTTCCCTAGCCATGAGTGTAATTGAGAATAAGTCATTGCGCGCCTCAGGAATGAATCTATCGGGATCTGGGGAGCCATAATCAGCAGGGTCATAAATATTGGAATAAGGGTACCTTGCCTTCCAGTAGTATTGAGTTTTCCCTCCTTGGGATATTATACTTTCATAAAGTATCTCGGTTATAAATGTGGTTTCCTTTTGAATCCCAGTAGCTCTTACGAGAGTACGGGCATCAAGAAGCTGCCAATGACAGGTTTCACGACCATAGTAATTATCATCCAGCAGTAGATCAGTATAGATAATGCCGGTATATTCCGTATCCGATACCTTCTCTAGGGGGAGGTGGATAAGCTCACTGTGAGACGAGATTACTATTTTTGTGATAGGGGCTTTATAACCACATGAGTGGTGGTTTTCCACTGTGTACTGTACGACGCCTTCCACTTTCTGAAAGGGACCTGGAGCATCGTGCAGCGTCAATGTGAGACGGTAGCCATGCTGTGGTTTGGGGTTGTGACGCACTGTCCGTGCGACCTGCTGTTGCAGGCGGTGTTCGGAATACGAGTCGCAACCGGGCAGTCCGCTTGCCAGCAGCACGGCGAGCAATATTGTTCCTTTTTGCATAAGAATCCTCATATGCCTGCGGTCGGTCGAGGCGGGCCATCTCCTGGTGGAGTTGATTGATAGGCTATCTGGATGGCTGTGTCAAGTGGACAAGCGATCATGCCGCTGCCGAGCGGGGCGTTCCGTGGAAGTGGCAAGCGCATATGGGTCCGGCAACGCCGGGAAATCCGGCCTGTCGCCGGCATCCACATTCAGGAAATTGTGAAGACGATGGGATTCAAAGCCTTCCTTTAAAGGGGCAAACACCGGGCGCGGCGTCGCCAGCCCGGCGTCTTCATGGTAATTAGCCTTACGCATGACCTCGATTTCTCGCTCGGTGGCATACAGGCGAAACTGGCCGAAATGCGAGCTGGCCGCGCCGACCAG
The DNA here is from genome assembly GCA_031263725.1 of Lysobacteraceae bacterium. GTDB lineage: Bacteria > Pseudomonadota > Gammaproteobacteria > Xanthomonadales > Xanthomonadaceae > JAITWM01. Next base: position 1,392 of record JAISFF010000067.1, read on the forward strand.
GTCGGCCGCCATCACATGATGGATGACCGTATCGCCGCCTTCGGGAATGCGCTGGTCCAGGCTGGCCGCGCCATAGGCGTTGAAGGTTTCGCCGCGCAGGCCGAAATGATGCGCGGTGATCTGCGCCAGGCAGCCGCCGAGGGGATGGCCGGTGACGATGACTTCGGGAGTGTGGCCGTAGTTTGGCGTCGCGCCTTTAGCATATTCCGTCACCCGGCGGACTTCGGCCACGTAGAGAATCGCATTAAGCACTTGCAAGTTGGCCAATGCTGACATTGCCTCGTTGCACTGGCAGACAATGCTCTATCCGGGCGAACTGTTCTGGCGTGATCTCCATGCCATGCAGTCTATCTCATCATGGCAATAGCGTTAACAGTCCTTAATTATTGTATTTTTCGGCGCTCAGTCCAGGAACTGCAGTCTGGCGAGTTCGGCGTACAGCCCGCCTTGGGCCAGTAACTGCTGGTGGGTTCCTTCGGCCACGATGTAGCCATGATCCATTACCACGATCCGATCGGCCTTCAATACGGTGGCCAGGCGATGCGCGATCACCAGCGTGGTGCGTCCGCGCATCAGATTCTCCAACGCCTGTTGCACGGCGCGTTCGCTCTGCGCATCGAGCGCGCTGGTGGCTTCGTCGAGCAGCAGGATAGGCGCGTTCTTCAGCAGGGCGCGGGCAATGGCGATACGTTGCTGCTGGCCGCCGGACAGGCGTGCTCCGCGCTCGCCCAACTCGGAGTCGTAGCCCTGGGGCAACTCGCGGATGAATTCGTCGGCATTGGCGGCGATGGCTGCGGCCTCGATGGCGTTGGCATCGGCGTCCAGCCGGCCGTAACGGATGTTTTCCGCGACGCTGGTCGCGAACAGGGTGGGCTGTTGCGGCACCAGTGCGATCCGTTCGCGCAATTGCGCCGGATCCAGTTCGCGAATGTCGATGCCATCCAGACGGATGCATCCGGACTGCGGATCGTAGAACCGTAGCAACAGCGAAAATACCGTGCTCTTGCCCGCGCCCGAAGGCCCGACCAAGGCAACGGTTTCGCCCGGGCGGACATCGAGTTCGAAACCATCCAGCGCGGGCGCATTCGCGCGTTCGGCATAATGGAACCCGACCTGCGCGAAACGGACCTCGCCGCGGACGGGTTGCGGCAGGGTCCGGGGATTTTCCGGAGCCTTGATCGAGTTGGTCTCGCGCAGCAGTTCCGAGATGCGGCCCATGCCGCCGGATGCGCGTTGCAGCTCGTTCCAGACTTCCGCCAGGGCGCCGACCGAACCGCCACCGATCAGTGCGTACAGTACGAACTGGCCCAGTGCGCCGGGCGTCATCTGGCCGTTGATGACATCGTGCGCGCCCAGCCAGAGCACCAGCACGATGGCGCCGAATACCAGCGTGATCGCGGCCGCGGTGACGAAGGATTGTGCGCGGATGCGTCGCTGCGCCGTGGCCACGGACACCTTCAGCGATTCGGTGAAACGGGAGCGCTCATAAGGTTCGCGTGCATGCGCTTGCACCGTCCGCACCGCGCCAAGCGCTTCCGAAGCCAGAGCGTTGGCATCGGCGACACGGTCCTGGCTGGCGCGGGCGACTTTTTGCAGTTTGCGCGCCCCGAGCACGATCGGCAGGACCGCCAGCGGAATGCCGATCAGCGAATACAGCGCCAGTTGCGGACTGGTCACGAACAGCATCGCCAGACTGCCGATCACCGTGACGCTGCTGCGCAGCGCCACCGACATGGTCGAGCCGATCACCGAGCGCAGCAGTTCGCTGTCGGCCGACAGCCGCGACACCAGCTCGCCGCTACGGGTACGGTCGTGGAAACCGATGTCCAGCGAGATCAGGTGCGCGTACAGCCGTCCGCGCAGATCGGCGACCACTTTTTCGCCGAGCAGGGATACGAAATAGAAACGCGCCGCCGAAGTCACCGCCAGGACCAGCGCCACCGCGAACAGCAACAGGAACGCCTGATTGATCTGATTGGCGCTGCCGGAGGAAAAACCGCGATCGATCATTTGCCGGAATGCGACCGGCAGGCTCAACGTGGCGGCCGACGAGATTCCCAGCGCGACCAGCCAGGACAGGAACAGGCGGAGATGGCTGCGCACGAACGGCCATAGCGTGCCCAGGCTGCCGATGGCGCGCAGGCGGCCGTTTTTTGCAGGAGCGGGAGCGGTCATTCGTTTTTTTCCGTAAACCGGATGCGGTCGCGGCTGGCGTCGCGCAGGCGAATTTTCAGGGAAGGGATCTGGGTGGCGGGGAGTCGCAAGGTTAGGCGGGCACCTTCGCTGTCGAAGGTTTCTGTGGTCTTTTCGGCGGCGTATTGTGGCAAAACCATATGAACGATGCCCAGATCCTCGAACGGGCAGGCCAGCACCAGTTCGGCCATCTCCACCAGCGGCAGACGGTCGGCACGGCGCAGGCACTCCGCGGCCGCGCCGCCATAGGCGCGCACGAGTCCGCCGGCTCCCAGCTTGATGCCGCCGAACCAGCGCGTCACCACCACCACCACATGATCGAAATCCTGTCCGTCGATGGCCGCGAGGATCGGTCGTCCGGCCGTGCCCGCGGGCTCGTCGTCGTCGCTGGAACGGTAATCGCCGCCGATGCGATAGGCCCAACAGTTGTGGGTGGCGGCGGGATCGGACACATGCGCCACGAAATCGAGCGCTTCCCGGTGAGAACGGATCGGCGCCGCCTGCGCGATGAAGCGACTGTGCTTGACCTCGGTACTGTGTTGGACGGTGGCGGCAAGGGTATCGGTCATCGCGACCAGTTTAGTGCATCGCACACCGCCGCCCTGGCGATCCATCAACCGTGCCGGCGGCCGGCGGTCCATGTTTTCGGTGAAGCTTGCCAGGCGAGCGCCGGTCTTGGGAAACGGTTCGTCGTCGTCAGTCCTTCAGCAGCGGCCGCAGATCGTCGGGGATCTTCCAGTCCGGATACTGGTTGGCAAACGAGCGCAGCTGTTCCCGTGCCGCTTCCGGCGAGCCTTGGTCGCGCAGTTCGCGGATCCGCTGCAACCAGGATTCTGGAGCGAACGGTGCCGCCGCGCCGGCCACCACACTCATGTCGGCCTGGGGCGGGGGCGCGGAACGGGTGGCGCTTGTCCGGTTTGCGGACGCCGCCGTCCGCCGCCGGGCATCGTCGCGTTCCGCATCGCGGTTCGTCCGCGTTTGGGGCCGCTCCTGGACAGTTTTTCCCTGTTCCAGGTTCGGCGAAATGTTCTGCCGCAAGCGGCCCGCCGATGCCGTATCGGTGCCTATCGCGGCGGGAGCGACAGGCGATGATGGCGCAGGCAAATTTTCCCGGATGTATGCGGCGGATGAGGCGGGCGACTGTTCGTCCACTGCCGGCTGCGGAGCGCTTTGCCGGTTCAAAAGCGCGTCCATGTGCGAGCGCCCGCGTGCCGGTTCCGGCAGCCATGTCTGTTCGGGCACGCTGGTTCCGGAACCGGGCGAACGGATCGGACTGCCCGGTTGTGCCGGTTCTTCCTCCCGCGTCGTGGCTGGCGCTCTGGACGGCGGCGGCTGCACGCTGTCGCCAGCGAATCCGTTTCCTGCTTCCGAGGTGATTCCGGTGTCGAGGCGGCCGGAATATGCCTGCGACCTTTCTTCCGCATCGATGGCGTCTTCGTGCGCGGCGGCGTTCCGTGCTTCCGTCACTGGGGAGGGCGCGTCGAATTCGACGGGGGAAGCCGGTAAGGTCGCCGCATTGGCGGCTTTCTTGGTTGTCGTTGCAGACTCCGTTTCCGCGGCAGGAACTGCATCATCGAGGATGGCTGTGTGGCGGTTTTCGATCGCCGTTGCGGCGTCGGTGGAATGTGGCGGAATGCGCAATTGCCAGGCGATGCCTACGGCCAGCATCATCGAGGCGGCGATACCGAGGGCGGCAGGCCAGCGGATTCGGGATTTCCGCCGCGTGCCAAGATCGGTGATGGACCCCGCAGCAGGGAGCGGAGCGGAATCCGGCGCGCGATCCGCTGCTCGCGGTGCGTCTTCCAGCCCGGCCTTGGCAGCCGCCAGGATCGCCGCGTCCAGGACGGGAGCGGGTTCGTCGATGCGCAGCCGGCGCAACCGTTGTGCCAGTTCGCGCTCTTCCAGGCTCAGCGGTTCGCATGGATCGCCGTTCATGGATTCAGCCTCGCTCGCAGTTTGTCCATCGCATAACGCAACCTGGATTTGATGGTCTCGCGACCCGCGCCGACGATTGCGCCGATTTCCTCCAAAGTCAGTTCCTGTTCCAGACGCAGCAGCACCACTTCGCGCTGCTCGGGCGGCAACTCGTCCAGCGCGAGTTGCAGCCGGCGCCGTTCCTCGAATTGCGAGAGTTGCCGTTCGGGCGTGTCCGGATCGGCCATGCGCGCAGTACGCTCTTCCGCATCTTCCGGCGCCGGGGGCCGATGCTTGAGCGCACGCCAGTGATCGTTGAGGCGATTGTGCGCGATCCGGTATAGCCAAGTGGTGAACAATGCCTCGGGTTTCCAGCCGGCGCGGGCGGCCACGACTCGCTGCCAGACATCCTGGAACATTTCGTCGGCCAGCGCCTGATTGCGCAACTGGCGCATCAGAAACCGGTACAGGGGACCGCGATGGCGCGAATACAGCGATTCGAACGCATGCAGGTTGCCGCCGGCATAGGCCAGCATCAGGGTCTCGTCGGTGGGCGTTACGGCGGCGTTCACAGGCGCTAGCCTAAGGCTTTGTGCGGTGCGGGCAAAGCCTCGGGCCATTGGCGGGCATATGGCGGCGGTGATCACGGCGGACATGCACCGGCAAACGGGCAAAGGACCGCTTTGGGGTTGCGGCCACCTCGCGCATTGCGCCTCGTTCAGCCAACCGGTATGCCGGCCTGGGCCTGGTCTGGCGGGACACTGGCGCGTCGCATCCGGCGAAACCGCTAGAATATGCCGCATGCAAGCCATCGAATCCCCGCCCGACACTTTTTTCGATCCGCAACCGCCGCCACGCCGCATGACCCATTTGGTGAAAGTGGGATCCGTCGCGGTCGGCGGTGGCGCCCCGGTGGTGGTGCAGTCGATGACCAATACCGATACCGCCGATATCGCCGGTTCGACCCAACAGGTCGCCGAGCTTTGGCGCGCCGGCTCGGAACTGGTCCGGCTGACCGTGAATACGCCGGAAGCCGCCGCCGCGATACCGCGCATCCGCGAAAAGCTGGACACGATGGGAATCGAGGCGCCGTTGATCGGAGATTTCCATTACAACGGCCACCAGTTGCTCAGTGGCGAACCGGCCTGCGCCGAAGCGTTGGGCAAGTACCGGATCAATCCCGGCAACGTCGGATTCGGCAAGAAGAAGGACAGCCAGTTTGGCGCGATCATCGAAATGGCGCTGCGTTACGGCAAGCCCGTGCGGATCGGAGCGAACTGGGGTTCGCTGGATCAGGGGCTGGCCGCGCGGCTGATGGACGAGAACGGCCAGCGCGCGAAACCCTGGGATGCGGGCCGGGTCCTGCGCGAAGCGTTGATCCGTTCCGCGGTCGATTCGGCGGAGCGGGCAGTGACGCTTGGACTGCCGCGCGAGCGGATCATCCTCAGCTGCAAGGTCAGTGGCGTGCAGGAACTGATCGCCGTTTACCGCGATCTTTCTGCGCGTTGCCAGTACGCACTGCATCTGGGCCTGACCGAAGCCGGCATGGGCAGCAAGGGCATCGTGGCGTCCACGGCGGCGCTGGCCGTGCTGTTGCAGGAGGGGATCGGCGACACCATCCGGATTTCGCTGACGCCGGAGCCGGGACAATCGCGGACCCAGGAAGTCGTGGTGGCGCAGGAACTGCTGCAGACCATCGGGCTGCGCGCTTTCACTCCGCTGGTGACGGCGTGCCCGGGTTGCGGACGTACCACCAGCACCTTCTTCCAGGAACTGGCGAAGACGGTGCAGGAACATGTCCGTGCGCGGATGCCGGAATGGCGGCTGCAATATCCCGGCGTCGAAAACCTGACGCTGGCGGTGATGGGATGCGTGGTCAATGGTCCGGGCGAATCGCGTCAGGCCAATATCGGCATCTCGCTGCCGGGAACGGGCGAGACCCCGGCGGCGCCGGTGTTCATCGATGGCGAAAAGAAGATGACCTTGCGCGGCGAACATATTTCACGCGAGTTCGTCGACATCATCGACGATTATGTTCGTACCCGTTATGCGGTGCGGTCGCCCGACTGAAAGACAGCGACTGGCCTCGCTCCCCCAGGATGGCGGTCGCCGGATGCCGCAGCCGCATTTGCATCGATCAGGCTGGGGCGTCGCCGTTCTTGGCGCGCTGGTGCTGTTCGGGGTTTTGGCTTCGGCTGTGCGTGCGAATGCGGTCTTCGCGCTCGACGAGCCGGTTCTGCGATTTTTCCATTCGATCGCCGCTCCGGCATGGGATCGGTATTTTCTTTTCTTCAGCGCGATCGGCTATCGGTGCGGCGTGGTACCGGCGGATATCGCGTTGATCCTGATCGTGATGTGGAAGCGGCGCTGGAGAACGGTGGCTTTCGTCACCTTGGCGGCGGCGGGCACCGGGTTGCTCAACAGCGGCGCCAAGCACATCTTTCAGCGCACGCGGCCCAGTCTGTGGGAATCGATCGCCCCGGAACACAATTTCAGTTTTCCCAACGGACATGCGATGGGTTCGATGTCGCTGGCATTGGTGCTGCTTCTGTTGACCTGGCACACCCGCTGGAGAAACGGAATGCTGGCAGCGATGATCGTCTTCGTTGCCAGCGTTGGCATGTCGCGGATTTACCTGGGTATCCACTATCCATCCGACATCCTGGCGGGCTGGAGTTTTTCGACGGCCTGGGTTGGCGTGCTCTACCTGCGGCTGTGGAAAATGCCGGATTCCGATTCCCGCGCGATATCGGCTTCCGCACGGACAACGAAATAATGGATCCAATTTCGATGCATGTTATCCGAGTCGCTGAATTCGCATGCGATTGACATAAGTCAAGAGAATGTCACTAACCCGTTCGGATGGTATCGGTGCTGGCTGGATACTAAATAAAATGGCGACTCCGGTCATCGAGCCGGCTCCAACCAACAGTGCAAGACACCATCGACGGGAGAAGAAATGAAACATTCGCTCAAGATCACCGCCCTGGCGGCGACGATCATGCTGATATCCAGTGTGCAGGCGGCGGGGGCGCAGAACCTCAGCCAGGAAGAATTGACGCGTTTGGTGCAGGCGCAGACGGCCAAGATCGAAGCGCTGGAAGCGCGGCTGTCGGAACTGGAGGGCAGGCAGGCCGTGCCGGCGCCGGTCGCCGCTGCGCCGGCAGTGACCGTGGCGGCGGCTTCGCGCGGCGTGAGCGGCGGCGCCATCGACTGGTCGAAGGGCATGCCGGAATTCGTCAGCGACGACGGCCAGAGCAGCTTCCATGTGCGCGGCCGCGCGCTTACCGACATCTCCAGTACGGGCGGATCGGACTATTCCGATCGCAATCTTTCCGGCACCGAGGTCCGCTCGGTCCGCATCGGGATAGAAGGACGCCATGGACGCTTCCGGTATGAGATCGAAGGCGAGTCCGCCGACAACAAGACTTCGTGGAAGAGCGCCTATGTCGGCGTGGCTCACCAGTTGTTCGGGCGGAACGCCGAGTTCCTGGCAGGCAACCAACTGAACGACCGCTCCATCGACGGCAGCTCGGCCAATCCGACCGTGCCGTTCCATGACCTCAACGTCGTGGCCGGCACCGTGGTTCCGCAGCATGGTTCTTACGGCGTCAGCCTGACCGAGAAGATCTACGGCCAGAACTGGCACATCGGCGTCGCGGCGACCGGCGACGACATCGGCAATACCGGCGACAACAACGACACGCTGACCTACATGGTCCGCGGTCACTGGAACCCGCTCAAGCAGAACAGCGCCACCCTGCACCTGGGCGCTTGGGGTTTCTATGAGAGCCTCCCTTCGGGTACCACAACCGGTGTGCTCAAGCAGCCGCAGATCGGCGGCCATTTCAACGACCGTGTACTGGTGGTCCCGGGACAGGTGATCGATGTGGACCGTTCCCACGCCTACGGCGTGGAGTTGGGCGGCTTCTTCGATCGCGGCTGGATCTATGGCGAATGGGGCCGGCGCAATCTGCATGACAGCGCCGCCGTGGGCAATGGCGATTATCATCACGATGCCTACTCCATCGGCGCGGGCTGGTTCCTGACCGGCGCCAGGCCCGGCTATTCGGCCAGGACCGGCAGCTGGGGCAAGACCCGCGTCGAGCATCCGGTGTTTTCCGGCGGCGCAGGCGCGTGGGAGCTGAAGGCGCGCTACGAGAACGTCAATTTCACCGACCTTCCCGGCGGCGGCAAGGGTTCCTCCTATACGGCGGGCGTCAACTGGTATCTCAACGACCTGATGCGGATCATGCTGGACGTGGTGTGGTGGGAAACCAACAACCGCAGCGGCACCTACATCGGCAAGGACGACGGCTATACCGTCAATACCCGGTTCCAGATCAACTTCTGACCGCGCCGGTTTCCTTCGACAACGGCCCCTTCGGGGGCCGTTTCGTTTGTGTCGGCAGAGACTCGCGCGCCGAGGAAGACGAATCTTATTTTTGTTTCATGAAATAGTTCGGATAATCCCCTGTCTTAGCATCTATCTATTTCTCGTCGTCGGTACACAGACGACTTCAAGGCTCAGGCCATTGCACTGGCCGAGTCGATCGGCCCAGCCTCAGCAGCCCGGCAACTGAATATATCGGTCAAGACGCTGAGCAACTGGCTGACGGCTTCACGTGCAGACCAACTGCACCCGTATCACCTCGTGATGGTTGGCCGCATGCGTGCTTATTGACAACGGTAAGACCCGTACGGTTCACGGTCGCCATGATTTTCACGCTTTCCCCACACTTCGTGTTATCTGCCTCGGAATCCACAGCATCGCATCCAGCATCCGCCGCGCTGGCGCCGGCTTGCGGCCAGGCCGATCACCAGGAGTATTCTCTTCCGGGAAGTGATGCCTGATCCAATCCCGGTGCTCGTCAGGAATTTTCGGCAGCTGCCCATTTTGCGGGCAGCTCTTTCAAATTTCGGTTTTGAGATGGATTCTAGCGCAGCGGTTTGGAGTCCAATCCTGCAATTGAAGGAGATTAGACGTGAAGAAGCACTTTTCGATGTGTTGCCACTGAATATGGATCGGCACGTAGTGGCCAGGCCGCAGGTACCTGAAACCTTGATCGGATTTCATCTTGTGGTATTCACGCTGCTGACGCTCGGACACGCTCTAGGCGAACTGGTGCGATGGGTGGGACTCGAACCCACACGGCCGAAACCGTCAGAACCTAAATCTGGTGCGTCTACCTATTCCGCCACCATCGCATTGCTTCATAAGAATACCACCCTTGCTGGCTACCCACTAAGCGGCCCGGATCGACCCCGTGGCGATCACATCAAATGGGCTGAATGCCCAACAGGTTGGAGCGGAAAGTGTCGCGGGTACTGGCGAGCAGTCGTTTGATCTTGATAGTGGCCTTACGCGGAGTGTCCTGTCGCAGCAGCGTCAGCGCCATGCATCATACCCGCGCAAGGTTATGTATGGGCGGCGTGACGCAAATGCGCTCTGGCGCGGTCTTCTTTGAAGCTCACGTCCAAAGATCCGTGCAGACGGTCCTCGATCGACTAATGTGAGCGGATGCATGGGCGTACATCCGCGGCCGCGCGCACTTGCCCCAACACGACGCCGGACTCGGTGACAAAGGCCGACACGAGGTTCTAGGCGTGCTCGTCTTGGGATCGCGCAGCCCGCAGCACCTCGCCGTCACAGGCTACGGCCTCTCCCTTGTCCAGGGCAGGTAGCCAATCCGGACCCAGCGGCGAAAGCTCTGCTCGAACGCCTCGCTATCGATCAACCCGAATACCCGACAAAAGGTGTCATGCAAGGCAAGCTGATCGAGGTCGCATTCCGTCCTTCCCAAAGTCGGGCAGGAAGCGTCCCTCGATCTGGTTTCACTCTATATAATCCGGGACTCTTGTGCATGGAACCAGGGCGATGCATCCGATGACCGGGAACACGAAGCTTCAAGGTATCCATCTATGGTGGTGGCTGGCTCTGGTGGCATTGCTGGTCCTGGGGGGCTGCAAGCGCAATGAGACAGGACAACTGCCCAAGCCCGGTGGCGAGAGCATCCAGGCGCAACGCGAGGCGGTCGACGGTTTCGGCCTGGTCGGTGCTTTCCCGGACGGAAGCGGCGATTCGTTGGCGATCGCGCTGGAGTTCTCTCAACCGCTTGAGGGAACCCAGGACTTCGACCATCTGATCCATTTCCAGGACCAGGTTGCGCAGGACAGTGGCTGGAGCCTGTCCGACGACGGCAAGACGCTGCGTTTTCCGTTCGTGGAACCGGCACGCGATTACACCCTGATCATCAAGGCGGACCTGCTCGCCGCCGATGGCGCACGTCTGGGCGAGGATGTCCAGCGCACGGTCAATACCGGCGAACTACCGCCGGTAGTTGGATTCGCATCGCAGGGCAGCGTATTGCCGGCCAGGGAGAGTCGCGGCCTGCCGGTCGTTTCCGTCAATGTGTCCGAAGTCGATGTCGAGTTCCTTCGCATCCGCGAGAGGTCGCTTCCGCAGTTCTTCGCCGCCTACCAGCGCGGCGGCGGCCGCAGCGGCTGGGAACTGGACGAGAACTATGCGGATACCAAGCCGCTCAGCCAGCTGGCGGATTCGGTCTATCTCAACCGTTTCGTCCTGAGCGGGAAGCAGAACGAGCGGGTGCTGAACTATCTGCCCATCCAGGACATCAAGGAACTGCAGGAACCCGGCCTGTATTTCGCCGTGATGCGGCGGGTAAACAATTTCTCCGAGCAGTACCAGACCGCTTTCTTCTCCGTCAGCGACGTGGGCCTGCACGCACGCGCCTACAGGGAACAGTTGTTTGTCCATACCGCCTCCTTGCGTGATGGAACGCCATTGCGGGGCGTCGAGCTGAGAGTGCTGGACAAGAAGGGCGAAGCGGTATTCCGGGGCGAAACCGACGGCAATGGCAATGCTCTGCTGAACTACACGCTGGATGCCGAACACGTGCTGGTTGCCCGCAAGGGCAAGGATGTATCGATGCTGCCGTTCAATCAGCCGGCGTTGGACCTATCCGAGTTTGCGGTCAGCGGCCGCGAACAGGCCTGGTTCGATGTCTTCGCCTGGTCGGGCCGGGATCTGTACCGGCCCGGCGAGATGGTCAGTATTTCTGCACTGTTGCGCGACAACGACGGCAAGCCGGTTCCGCTGCAACCGGTATTCCTGCGGCTGAAACAGCCGGACGGAAAGATCTTCCGCGAAACCAGGATCGATCCGGGCGAGCAGGGCTATTTCAGTTTCCAGCAGCGGATTCCAGCCGAAGCGCCGACCGGACGCTGGAGGGTGGAATTCCGCACCGACCCGGCCAGCAAGGAAGCGGTGCAGGGGATGACGTTGCGCATTGAGGAGTTCCTGCCGGAGCGGATGAAACTGGATTTGAGTACAGGCCAGGAAACGCTCAAGCCGGGCGAGCCGTTCGAGCTGCAGGCCGAGGCCGCCTATCTGTACGGGGCGCCGGCGGATGGCAACCGTTTCGTGGCGAAAATGGCGGTGCGGGTGGAGCAGCATCCGCTGGAATCGATGCCGGGCTATTTCTTCGGCGATCCTACGGTAAGCCTGCCCAAGGACGCGAAGGACGTCATCGATACCAAGTTGAACGCACAAGGACGCCTGAACAGCGATGTTCCCCTGCCTGAGGATGTCAAGCCGACCACGCCGGTCGCGGTGATCGTCACCGGCAGCGTGCACGAGACCGGCGGACGCAGCGTCAACCGCACCTTGAAGCGGGTGATGTGGCCGGCCGATGCCCTGGTAGCGGTACGACCGCTGTTCGACGATGCGGACGGGGCGGATGCCAACAGCAACGCCCGCTTCGAGTTGATGCGGGTCGATGCCCAGGGCGCTCCGAAACCCGCCAGCGATTTGCGCATCACCCTGGTGCGGGAGCTGCGCGACTACCACTGGCGCTATCGCGAAGGAAGCGGCTGGGATTACGACTTCACGCGCCGGTTTGAGAACAAGGAAACCAGGACTGTCAATGCCGGAACCGGGGCCGTCCGGTTCGATTTCCCGGTCGAATGGGGCGAGTACCGCGTGGATGTCTTCGATCCCGCGACGGGCTTGACCATGCGGTATCCGTTCCGTGCGGGCTGGAGTTGGGACGATGACAACCGCGGCGTCGATGCGCGTCCCGACAAGGTCAAGCTGGCGCTGGACAAAAGCAGCTACCGTGCCGGGGATACGCTGCGTGTCACCGTGACGCCGCCGCATGCCGGACGCGGCGTGCTGATGGTCGAAAGCGACCGAATGCTTTACACGCAGGATATTGAGGTCAAATCCGGCGGCGGCAGTTTCGCTATCCCGGTCACCCAGGATTGGGAGCGGCATGACATCTACGTCACTGCGCTGGTGTTCCGGGGCGGATCGGCGACCAGCCAGATCACTCCGGCCCGGGCAGTGGGCGTGGCGCACGTTCCGATGGATCGCAAGGACCGGCGCGTCGCCGTGGGCCTGGCGGTTCCGCAGCAGATGCGACCGAGCCAGGATCTGCCGGTCACGGTCAGCGTGCCGCAGCTTGCCGGCAAGACCGCCCATGTCACGGTATCGGCCGTGGATGTCGGCATTATCAATATCACCCGGTTCCCGGTGCCGGACGCCAACGCGCACTTCTTCGCGCAACGGCGCCTGTCGGTGGATGCCTATGATGTTTACGGACGCGTGATCGAGAGCTTCGCCGGCAGCAATGCCAAGTTGCGCTTCGGTGGCGACATGGCGCTGGAAGCATTGCCGCAGGCGCGGCGGCCGACGGCGCGGGTACAGACCGTGGACCTGTTTGCCGGTCCCGTCCAGCTCGATGCCCAGGGCACGGCGCGGATCAAATTGCCGGTGCCCGACTTCAATGGCACGTTGCGCGTTTCCGCCTTGGTCTATTCCGACGATCATTACGGCAACCGCGATGCCGAGGTGCTGGTGCGCGCTCCAGTGGTGGCCGAGGCCAGCATGCCGCGCATCATGGCACCGGGCGACCGCAGCACGGTGACGCTGGATGTGCAGAACTTCAGTGGCAAGGCGGGCGGATTTCATGTGCGTATCGATGGCGAAGGCCCGCTGGCGGTAGCCGACGGCGAGCGCAGGCTGCAACTGGATGATGGCGCCAAGGCTAGCTTGAGTTTTCCGCTCAGCGCCCGGGAAGGTTACGAAACGGCCAGGGTGCGCGTCCGCGTTGATGGCGGCGGTTATCGTATCGATCGTCGCTACGATCTGCCGGTACGGCCGGCTTGGCCCTCGGTATTGCGTTCCGAAACACGGACCTTGAATCCGGTGGAACCGATCCGGATCGGACCGGATTTCGCCCAGGGGCTGATGGCCGGTTCGGTCAATGCGCGGATCACGGTCAGCGCGATTCCGCCGGTCTCGTTCGTCAGTGCCTTGCGCGATGTACTGAACTACCCGTATGGCTGCCTGGAACAGACGGTCAGCAAGGGCTATGCGGCATTGATTCTGGACGAGGACGCCGCTCGCATGCTGGGAGTTGCCGGTCTGGACGGAAGCAAGCGTCGCGAACGTCTGGAAGGTGCGTTCGCCCGCCTGGCCTCGATGCAGGTCGCCAGTGGACACTTTTCGATGTGGGGCGATGACAGCCATGTCGATCCCTGGTTGACGCCCTATGCGGTCGAGTTCCTGCTCGATGCCAAGGAAGCCGGTTTTGCCGTGCCCGAGAACGTTCTGCAGAAGGCACTCAATCGCTTGAACGAGGATCTGCTGTCGGGCGGCAACCAGTTCTATGGACGCAACAACCGCGAACATCTGAAATTCGCCAACAAGGCCTATTCGGGCTACGTGCTGGCGCGGGTCAACCGCGCGCCGCTGGGGACATTGCGCGCGCTGTACGACAATGACCGTCGCAATGGCATGTCCGGCCTGTCGATGGTGCATCTGGGACTGGCGCTGTCCCTGCAGGGCGACAAACGCCGCGGCAATGAAGCCATCGAGGCTGGATTCGCCCGGGGGCGTCCCGACAATCTGTGGGACTACGGTAGCCGCATCCGCGACGATGCCCTGATGGTGGCTTTGCTGCACGAGCGGGACATGTCCACCGCCGAGTACGACAACCGGGTCGTCGGTATCGGGCGTGCGCTGGATGCGCGGCGACGCGTCGGTTACCTGTGGCTGAGTACACAGGAACAGGCGGCGCTGGCACGCATGGGCAAGGCGTTGATGGTCGATCAGAGCAAGCAGATTTCGGCCCGGGTCCGTATCGGCGACCGAACCGAGGACCTGCCGGCAGGCAAGGCGTTGGGACGCAGCTTCGATTATGCCGAACTGTCGAGCGGCGTCAGTTTCGCGCCGCGCGGCGAAACCCCCTTGTATGCCAGCCTGGATGTGGCGGGCGTGCCGAGGCAGGCGCCGTCGCCGGATGCCAGCCTGATCGGTATCGAGCGTTCCTGGTACACACTGGATGGCAAACCCTGGTATTCCGGTGAACTGAAGGAGGGCGATGGCCTGATCGTGCAGTTGCAGATCAGCGCCGATCAGGATATGCCGGATGCGTTGGTCACGGACCTGTTGCCGGCGGGCCTGGAAATCGAGAACTTCAATCTTTCCGACAGCGAGCAATGGGCCAGCGTGGTCGTCGACGGCGTCACGCTGAGCAATCGCTCCGGTGCCGCGGACGTTAAATACGAAGAGTTCCGCGATGACCGGTATGTCACCGCGCTCAAGCTCTATCGCGGCCGTGCCGCGAAGGTGTTCTATCTGGTCCGTGCCGTGACCCCGGGCGTCTATACCGTGCCGCCGCCGCTGGTTGAGGACATGTACCGGCCGGAGCTGCGCGGCGTGGGGCGCTCATCGCCCGGCAACATCACGGTGGTGCAGCCCTAGACGCGAGGCATTGTGCCAAGGCGCCTGTCCGTTTCCCGGACAGGCGCTCTTCGTCACCGAAGAAACGGATCGAATGCATACCGGGGGACTTGGGTGATCCGCTGCCTCGCAAAGTCCGGAAGTATCCGGAAGTATCCGGTTTATCGGGGGCTATATCGATCCACCGCATATGCCGCTGCGCCCAGCAGCCCGGGATGCGGGTGCAACACCGCCATCGACGGTACTGCGGCCATGGCCGGGGCAAACCGGCCCTTGTGCTCGAAGCGTTCGCGAAACCCGGAATTTCGCAGCCGTTCCAGCAGGCGCGGTACCAGCCCCCCGGTAAGAAAGACTCCGTCCCAGGCGCCGAATGTCAGCACCAAGTCGCCGGCCAACGCGCCGAATACGGCGCAGAACACTTCCAGCGCGCGGGCGCAAACCGGATCACCACGATTGGCGCCGGCGGTGATGTCGGCAGGGCCGGGCAAACCCGGATCCTGGCCGGATATTTCGCTCAGGGCGCGATGGATATTGACGAGTCCGGGGCCACAGACCAGGCGTTCGTTCGACACCCGGCCGAATTGCCGCGAAAGGATTTCCAGGATGCGGATCTCTTCCGGTGTGCCGGGCGGAAAACCCGCGTGGCCGCCCTCGGTCTGCAACGGCAAGCGCTGGCCGTCGCGAACGATCAGACCGCCGATACCCAGACCGGTACCGGGACCGATCACGGCATAGCGGCCGGATTGCGGCAATGGCCTGGGCTGCCATTGTACGGGACCGATGACCTCGACATCCTGCGATTGCAGGCAGGGAATGCTCATGGCCTGCGCCGCGAAATCGTTGATCAGTTCCAGGTGCCTGAATCCGAGCGCCTCGCGGGTGCGATCCCGGGAAATGACCCAGGGATGATTGGTGATGCGGGCCTGACCGCCATCGACACGGCCGGCGACCGCGAACAGACCGCTTTCCGCGCGGGTCTTGGCCTGTTCCAGGTAATGCTGCGCCGCATGCGCTAGCGACGGGAAGTCGGCCACGGGAAATTCGCGCACGGTTTCGCTGGCCAGCGGGCTTTCGGCATGGTGGCGGGCCAAAGCGAAACGGGCATTGGTGCCGCCTATGTCGGCGACCAGTATCGGCAGGCGGGCGCTCATCATCAGCGGGGTTCCGAAGGGGCGGGCACGCCGCCGCGACGGTGTGCGGTCGCACCTTAGCACAGTGACCGCGCCGGCTGCGGTATCGTGGCGCATGTCCTGGTTCCGCGGATATGACTCGCGCACGATGCCGCTGCACGGGAATACTATGCTGACGACCAATCACAGCTGATGGAAACACAGATGGCGAGCGTGCGGCTGGACAATTTGCGCAAGGTCTTCGACAACGGGCAGATCGGCGTGGATGACGCCAGCTTCACGGTCGAGGACGGTGAATTGATGGTACTGGTCGGCCCCTCCGGTTGCGGCAAGTCGACCGTGCTGCGCATGATCGCGGGATTGGAGGAGATCACCTCCGGCGCTGTGCATATCGGGGACAGGCGGGTGAACGATGTTGCGCCCAAGGACCGCGATATCGCGATGGTCTTCCAGAGTTATGCGCTGTATCCGCATATGACCGTGGCGGAGAATCTCGCATTCGGACTGAAGCTGCGCGGACACGACAGGCAGACCGTCGAGCGGCGCGTCAACGCCGCCGCGCAGATGCTCGGCCTGGAGCCGATGATGGGCAAGCTGCCCAAGGCCATGTCCGGCGGCCAGCGGCAGCGGGTCGCGCTGGGCCGCGCCCTGGTACGCGAACCGGCGGTATTCCTGTTGGATGAACCGCTCTCCAATCTGGATGCCAAGCTGCGGCATTCGATGCGCACCGAGATTGCACGCCTGCACCGCAAGCTGGGCGCCACCATGATCTATGTCACTCATGATCAGGTCGAGGCGATGACCCTGGGGCAGAGAATCGTCGTGCTGAAGGAGGGGCGCGTGCAGCAGATCGATACGCCGATGGCCTTGTACGAGCGTCCGGCGAACCTGTTTGTTGCCGGGTTCCTGGGCAGTCCGGCCATGAACGTGCTGACCGGTGAACTGGTCGATGACGATGGCCTGGTTTTGCGGCTGGCGGATGGCACCCGGCTGCCGCTGGCGGGCGCCAGGGAACCGGAAGAGGGGGCGGGGCGGTGGTTGACGGCCGGCATACGGCCGGAGCATCTGCGGCTGGCCGCGCCTGGCGAGGCCGGGTTCGAGGCGCGGATCGATGTGGTCGAACCGGTCGGGAACGAGATATTTCTCAATCTGGCCTTGAACGATATTCCGTTGATCGCAAGGATTCCGCCGCAACCGTTGCCCGAACGCGGAGCGACGCTACGGATGCGGCTGGCTGCCGAACGGGTACATTTCTTCGATCCGGACAGCGAACTGAGGCTATGACGCTTGACCGACGCCGCCGATGATCCGGCGGTGCCCGGTTCCCGCGTCGGCCGCAATCGCGGTGCCGACCATCTTTCCGTCCGAACTCATCGTTCCAATCCCGGCAGCAGCGGCAGTTCGGTCACGGCCCGTCCGCCTATGCGCCATTCGCCCGGCTCGCGTTCCGCGGGCACGACCGCCAATGCCTGCCAGGGAGAGGGGCCGATCACGCAAACGACTTCACCGATGTCGATGTCGTTCTGCATGACGCGATCACCCACTGCGACCGGATCGTTGGTTCGCAGGTGCGCCAATTCTCGTTTGACCTTGCCCAGAAAATGGGTGCGCGCAACGATCTCCTGACCCGGGTAGCAGCCCTTTTGCACGCTGAAGGCCGGCAGACGCTGCAGCGAAAGTTGCTGGGGAGTCCATTGTCCGTATTGCGATTCGGGCAGCCAGGGCAAGCCGAAGGACATATCCAGGCGCGTCCAGCGTTGCTGCATGTGTACATCCTCGCCAAGGGCAAGCCGCGTTGCGCCGATGCGCAGCATACGGGGATGCTCCGCGCTGCCGAAATCCAGTTCCAGCCCTGCGCTTTCCATATCGGCGATATCGGGACCATGCGCCTTCGCAGGTGCGGCAAAAGCCCCCTGGATCCGAAGCTCCGGCAGCGTCTCGATCGTCAACTTGCGCCGGAAAACGAACTTGCGCAATTCGGCGACAAAGCCATCCGCGCGTTCGCGCTGAAGCAGCAAAAGAATACGCTCCGGACCGGTCTTGATCAGTGCGAACAGCGCAATCACGCGCCCTTTCGGGTTCAACCACGCATTCCACTGCCATTGCCCGACCGCCAGTCCGGCAGTGTCGTTGGCGAACTGGGAATGCGCGAACACGTTGCTGTCCAAGCCTTCCAGCGCAACTACGCTCAGATCGGGGAGGGGAAAAAGGGGCGGTGTGGGTTTGGACAGGTTGTCAGACACGTTAGGCGGGGATTAAGATTTTCAGAGTGCCGAGGTAGAGCAATGATAGGCCAATCCCCGATCCAACCCGTGTCAAATCCCGAAACGCAGCGCGCTGGGGAGACGAAAGAGACCCCTGTGCCCGCGGCAAAGGAAATCGGTGGCCGTGATGGCCCCGAACCGACGCGATATGGCGATTGGGAGAAAAACGGGCGTTGCATCGATTTTTGACGCAGCGCGTAAAGCCAACGCGGCCATGCCGCATAGCTGAAAGCGAGAATTGACCGTAATGACAAGCCGCGACCGTCCGTTATCGCCGCATCTGCAGGTGTATCGCTGGCAGATTCAGATGGCGACCTCGATCCTGCATCGAGCCACTGGAATCATCCTGGCATTGGGTGCCCTTCTGATCGCCGCCGCCATGGTGGCGTTGATGCGAGGGCGTGAGGCCTGGGAGTGCGTGAGCGGGTTCACCCATTCCTGGCTCGGCATCGTGATCCTGGTCGGATGGACCTGGTCCTTTGCCTATCACCTGTGCAATGGCATCCGCCACATCTTTCAGGATTTCACCTACGGTTTCAGCATTCCGACCCTGGTGCGCAACAGCTGGCTGTCGATCATCGGCAGTTTCGTGCTGACCGCGCTGGTGTGGGGATACGTACTCGTTTCGAGGGGGACCGTATGAACGACTTCCAGACACCTCTGAAGAAAGCGCGTGGCTGGGGTGCGGCCCGCACCGGCACCGAACACTTCGTCATGCAGCGCCTGACCGCGACCGCCTTGCTCCTGCTGGGCATCTGGTTCTGCTTTTTCGTCGTCGGCCTGCTCGGCAGCGACTTTGCCACGGCGCGCGAAGCCGTGGCCAGGCCCTGGAACGCGATGCTGCTGGTGCTGTTCCTGGTAAGCATGTTCTGGCACGCGCAGCTGGGCCTGCAGGTCGTGCTCGAAGACTACGTCCATCAATCGATGCTGGCGCTCCTGGTGCAGACCACCGTGCGTTTCATCGCCATCCTTGGCGCACTGATCAGCGTGTTCGCCGTTGTTCGCATTGCGCTGGGAGTTTGAGATGTCATCTGCTTACAAAATCACCGAACACAAGTACGATGCCGTCGTGATCGGCGCGGGCGGCGCGGGGTTGCGTGCCACCTTCGGCCTGGCCCAGAAGGGCCTGAGCACCGTCTGCGTGACCAAGGTTTTCCCGACCCGCTCGCACACTGTCGCGGCGCAGGGCGGCATCTCGGCCGCGCTGGCGAACATGGGCGAGGACCATTGGAGCTACCACTTCTACGACACCATCAAGGGATCGGACTGGCTGGGCGACCAGGACGCGATCGAGTACATGTGCCGCGAGGCGATTCCCGCGGTAATCGAACTTGAGCACTACGGGGTGCCGTTCAGCCGCACGGTGGAGGGCAAGATCTATCAGCGCCCGTTCGGCGGCATGACCACCAAATACGGTGAGGGCCCTTCGGCACAGCGTACCTGCGCCGCCGCCGACCGTACCGGCCACGCCATGCTGCATACGCTGTACCAGCAGTCGCTGGCCCACAAGGCCAACTTCATGGTCGAGTATTTCGCGCTGGATCTGGTCTTCGATCCGGACGGAACCTGCCGTGGCGTGCTGACGCTGGACCTGGCCACGGGCGAACTGCATCTGTTCCGCGCGCATGCGGTGGTGCTGGCGACGGGCGGATATGGCCGTGCCTACTTCAGCGCGACCTCGGCGCATACCTGCACGGGTGACGGCGGCGGCCTGGTGGCGCGCGCCGGCCTGGCCTTGCAGGACATGGAGTTCGTGCAGTTCCATCCGACCGGCATCTATGGCGCCGGCTGCCTGATCACCGAGGGGGTGCGCGGCGAAGGCGGTATCCTCCGCAACGGCAACGGTGAGCGCTTCATGGAGCGCTATGCGCCGCATTACAAGGATCTGGCTTCGCGCGACGTGGTGTCGCGTTCGATGACCATCGAAATCCGCGAGGGCCGCGGCGTGGGCGAGCGCAAGGATCACATCCTGCTCGACCTGACCCATCTGGGACCGGAAGTAATCCACGAGAAGTTGCCGGGCATCGCCGAAAGCGCGCGTATCTTCGCCAACGTCGATGTAACCAAGGAGCCGATCCCGGTCATCCCGACGGTCCACTACAACATGGGCGGCATTCCGACCAACTATTACGGCGAAGTGGTGCAGAAGGTCGGAGACGATCCCGAGAAGGTCGTTCCCGGCCTGTATGCCATCGGCGAGGCGGCCTGCGTGTCCGTGCACGGAGCGAACCGCCTGGGTTCCAACTCGTTGCTCGATCTGGTCGTGTTCGGGCGTGCGGTGGCCAACCGCTGCGCCGAGAAGATCAAGCCCAACCAAGCGCATCGCACGCTGCGGCTGGGCGCCTGCGACGAGGCGGTGGCACGGCTGGACAGGCTGCGCAACGCCAGCGGCGGCACGCCGACGGCGGTGATCCGCGACCGCATGCAGCGGACCATGCAGACCGATGCGGCCGTGTTCCGTACCGCGGAATCGTTGCAGGAAGGTTGTGCCAAGATGCAGGAAATCTTCAACTCGTTCGAGGATGTCAGAGTGTCGGATCGTTCGCTGATCTGGAACTCGGATCTGGTCGAAACCTACGAGTTGCACAATCTGCTGCTCAACGCGGTGGCGACGATCAACTCCGCCGAGCAGCGCCACGAAAGCCGCGGCGCGCATGCGCGCGAGGATTTCCCCAAGCGCGATGACGAAACCTGGATGAAGCACACCCTGGTCAAGGTCGACGATGCCGGCAAGTGCAGCTTCGACTATCGTCCGGTCCACATGCACACGCTGACCAGCGATGTGGACGTGGTTCCGCCCAAGCCGCGCGTTTACTGATCGGGGAGAACTACAAAATGGCTGAATTTTCACTCCCGAAGAATTCCACGATTCAGAAGGGCAAACATTTCGCGGCCAAGGATGCGAAGAATCCACGTATCTTCAAGGTCTACCGCTGGAATCCCGACGACGGCCAGAACCCGCGTCTGGATACCTACGAGGTCGATCTGGACAGCTGCGGGCCGATGGTTCTGGACGCGTTGCTGAAGATCAAGAACGAGATCGATCCGACGCTGACCTTCCGGCGTTCCTGCCGCGAAGGCATCTGCGGTTCCTGCGCCATGAACATCGATGGCACCAACACGCTGGCCTGCACCAAGGCGATTTCGGATTGCACGGGGGGCGAAGTCCCGATCTATCCCTTGCCGCATATGGAAGTGGTCAAGGATCTGGTTCCGGATCTGACCCATTTCTATGCCCAGCATGCCTCGATCCGTCCCTGGCTGCGCACGCAGACCACGGCGCCGCCGGATCACGAGCGCCTGCAGTCTCCCGAGGACCGCAAGCGTCTGGATGGACTCTACGAGTGCATTCTGTGCGCCTGCTGCTCGACTTCGTGTCCTAGTTACTGGTGGAACGGCGAACGTTATCTGGGGCCGGCGATCCTGTTGCAGGCTTACCGCTGGATCGTCGATTCGCGCGACGAGGACACCGGTGCGCGCCTGGACGAGCTGGAGGATTCCTTCCGCCTGTATCGTTGCCACACCATCATGAACTGCACGCGGACCTGCCCGAAGGGACTGAATCCGGCGCTGGCGATTGCCGAAATCAAGCGCCTGATGATGGAACGCAAGGCCTGATCGGGCAGCGCCCGACGGGAACAGCCCCAGTACCACCCGGCGCCACGGCGTCGGGCGGCGTCGCTTCCGCCATCAGGGATAGGAGATGAGCAAGCCGGTGACCGAAGCCGAACTCAAATGCATCCGATGGCGCTGCCGACGCGGCATGCGGGAACTCGACCGCTTGTTCGAGCGTTATCTCGACCATGCCTATGTATCGGCTCCGAATGCGGAGCGAGAGGTTTTCCTACGTCTTCTGGAATGCGAGGACGATAAGCTCTGGCGCTGGTTCATGGACTATGAGGATTGCTCCGATGTCGAGTTCGAAGCCTTGCTGCGAAGGATCAGCGCCTTGCAGGCTTGAATGGCGGCCCTCGCTGTGGCCGCGCCTGGGTGTGGGCCTGCTGACGGGGTTGGCGTTGTATGCCGTAAGTCTTTCCGAACTGCCGCGTCCCTTGACCTGGCTGGCGACGGCCTGGGCACTGTTGCATGGCGGTCGCTGTCTGTGGCGGGAGTGGCGCAGGCCGGCGCACAGTCTGGTGATTTCCCGGGACCCGGCATCGCCTTCGTGGCTGGATGGTGTCGCTGTGGACAACATCCGGGTGCAATGGCGCGGACCATTGGCTTTCGTCCAGGTTCGTTGCCGGGATGGACGCCGTCACCGGCTCAGCGGCTGGCCGGACAACCTGCCGGCGGCCCGGCGTCGTGAACTGCGCCTTGCAGTCGGCGCGCATAACGCTTCGCGCCGCCGCCGCCGGATGGCACTATAGGCATCTATGTTCAAACCCATTCCCGTCTCCATCGGCCTGCGCTATCTCCGCGCCAAGCGCCGCAATGGCTTCATTTCCTTCATATCGTTGGCCTCGATCCTGAGCATCGCCCTGGGTGTCACCGTCCTGATTACCACATTGGCGGTGATGAATGGCTTCCAACGCGAAATCCGCGATCGCCTGCTGCAGATGACCGCGCATGCCACCGTCACGATGGCCAACGCCGTTCCCATGCCGGGATGGCAGCAAGCGGTGGATCTGGCGATGAAGGATCCGCGTGTATCCGGGGCTGCGCCCTTCGTGCAGGGGCAGTCCCTGATCCAGGGCAATACCAATCAAGCGGCGATGGTACAGGGCATCGATCCGGCGCTGGAGGGCTCGGTTTCGGTGTTGGCGCAGAAGATCAAACCGGGCGGTTCCATCGATTCGCTGGCGCCAGGATCGTTCAATATCCTCCTCGGCCAGGAACTGGCGCTGTGGCTGGGAGTCAATCATGGCGATACCGTGCTGGTCATGCTGCCGGAGTTCCAGGGTGGCCCGATCGGAGCGATGCCGCGCTACAAACGCTTCACCGTCACCGGTACGTTCGAAGTCGGGCACAACGAAATCGATCGCAACCTCGCCGTGGTCAACATGGCCGATCTGCAGCGCGTGCTGCGGATGGGGGATGGCGTCACCGGAGTGCGCCTGAAGCTGCACGACATGGACCAGGCCTGGGAAGTCGCGCGCGATCTCGCCTTGCGGCTGCGCGGCGCCTATCGCGTCAGCGACTGGACCCGTGACAACGCCAATCTGTACCAGTCGCTGAAGATGGAAAAGACGATGATGGGCATCCTGCTGTCGCTGATCATCGTCATGGGCGCATTCAATCTGGTCAGCTCGCAGGTGATGCTGGTCACCGACAAACAGGCCGATATCGCGATCCTGCGCACATTGGGTCTGACGCCGCGCGGCGTGATGCAGATATTCATGGTGCAGGGCAGTCTGATCGGCGTGGTCGGTACGGTCATGGGCCTGATCGGCGGTATCGCGCTGACCCTGAACCTGGAGAGGATCCTGGGCCTGATCGAATCGCTGTTCAATGTCACGCTGTTGCCCGAGGATGTGTATTACATCACCGGATTGCCGACCGAACTGCAGGCTGGCGATGTCAGCGCCATCATCCTGGTGGCGCTGGCGATGAGTTTCTTCGCCACCCTGTATCCGGCCTGGCGCGCGGCCCGGACCCAGCCGGCGGAGGCATTGCGTTATGAATAAGAAGGCGTCGTCCGAAGCGGTGATCCTGGCCGAGGCATTGGGCAAGACCTATTCCGAAGGCAAGCTGCGGACGCCGGTGTTCGATTCCTTGAACCTGCGTGTTTCGATCGCCGAGACGGTGGCCATCGTGGGCGCCTCGGGAGCCGGCAAGAGCACGCTGCTGCACATTCTCGGCGGACTGGACACTCCAACCGCCGGCGAGGTCTTCGTCGCCGGCCAGAAAATGTCGGCGCTTTCGGATGCCCAGCGTGGTCAGCTGCGCAATCGCGCCCTGGGTTTCGTCTATCAGTTCCACCATCTTCTGCCGGAATTCACCGCATTGGAAAACGTGATGATGCCGGTGTTGCTGGGCGGGCAAACGGTCCCGATCGCATCCAGACAGGCGACGGCTTTGCTGGAAGCCGCCGGACTGGGACACAGGCTCGACCACAAACCCGGCGAACTGTCGGGCGGCGAGCGTCAGCGTGCGGCGGTGGCCAGGGCGCTGGTCAATCGGCCGGCCTGTGTGCTGGGAGACGAGCCCACCGGCAACCTCGACGAAAAGACCGCCACAACCGTGTTCGAGCTGATGCTGGAGCTGAATCGTGCCCATGGAACCAGCCTGGTGCTGGTGACCCATGACCGCCGGCTTGCGGCACGTCTGGATCGGGTTCTGGAATTGCGCGACGGCCGCCTGTACGAGATCAGTCTGTAGAGGCGAACGCCGGATGACTTTTTGTGGCATCGCTCGAAGTCGTTGATGACAATGATTGCGTGGAGCTGGCTCATTCGCGTGGCCCATGGGGCGGTTGGTCCGGGCTTGGAGCTTCGACTATCATCCCGACTTGTACCCGGAGGGGGATCCGGCGACTGGTATCGAAGGCTCTGCAGGCGGTTCGACGCAGCAGCCCCGTCATCGCCTTGCATTGTCCGGCCTGGGCGCGGCCGCAGGCTCCTGCAGTGTTCTGCTGCCCGTTGCCGCGATGCGCTTCGGTCATGTTGTTGATCGTCGGCGCGATGAGGATCGCGCCAATCGCGCGGCACTATTTTGGGAGATATTCGTGGGACTTTCCGATTTCTTCAAATCCAAATCCGCAGGCACGGACAGCGCTTCGGGCGAGAAGCATCCGGATGCGGGGCCGCTGATGAGGGAAATGATCCAGTCGCTGGAAAACGACAACTGGACTTATGACTACCATCCGGATCGCAATCTCATATACACCGGCGTCAAGGGCAAGAAGTCGCACTACCGGCTGATCATGAGTGCCAACGAAAAGTCGCAGACCGTCTGCGTGATGACAGTCCATCCCACCTTGACGCCGGAAGAACGGCGGGCCGCGATGGCGGAATTCCTGACCCGGGCCAATTACGGGCTGACCGTCGGCAACTTCGAGATGGATTTCCGTGATGGTGAAGTGCGCTATCGCGTCGGTTACGATGTCGAGGGTGGCCGCTTCACCGCCAAGATGGCCGACAACATGGTCATCTGCGCCTACACCATGATGGATCGATATGCGGCGGGCCTGGTCGGACTGGTGCACCAGGGCAAGACCGTGCTCGAAGCAATCGAGGCCGTCGAGGGCAAGAAAGAAGGCGAGGCTGGGTAATGGCTCCCTGTATAGGAATCGATCTGGGCACGACCAACAGTCTGGCCGGGCTGCACCGCGATGGAGGGACGCGGCTGTTTCCCAACGCACTCGGGTCGGCGCTGACACCTTCGTGCGTCAGTCTGCTGGATGGCAAGATCGTCGTGGGACAGGCCGCGCTGGACCGCCTGCATACGCACCCGGAAAGCAGCGCCGGACTGTTCAAGCGGATCATGGGCACCGAGCGCCATCTGACCCTGGACGGTCAGCAGTACCGGCCGGAGGAATTGTCCTCCTTCGTCTTGCGCGCCTTGAAGGCCGATGCCGAGGCCGCGTTGGGCGAGACCATCGAGGAAGCGGTCATCACCGTTCCGGCCTATTTTTCCGATGCCCAGCGCAAGGCGACCAAGGCGGCCGGTGCGCTGGCCGGGCTTCGGGTCGAATGCCTGCTCAATGAACCGACGGCGGCGGCGCTGGCCTATGGCTTGCAGGACATGCCCAGCGACTCCCAGTTCCTGGTGTTCGACCTGGGCGGCGGAACATTCGATATCTCGGTTCTGGACTGGTTCGAAGGCGTGATGGAAGTGCGTGCCAGCGCCGGTGACAATTTCCTTGGCGGCGAGGATTTCAATACCGCATTGATGGAGCATTGCCTGGCGCAGTGGAAGATTCCGCTGGATGCCGTGATGCGGGATCGATACTCTTGGCAGCGCCTGAATTCCGCCGTGGAGCGCGCCAAGCGCAAGCTGTCGGCATCCAGCCGCGACGAGGGAGCGCAGGTCGAATGGGAATGGGAAGGCGCTCCCGTGAACTGCGTGGTGACGCCGGATGAATTCGCCCATGTGGTACAGCCCTTGCTGGACCGCCTGCGCACTCCGATCGAACGCGCGCTCCGCGATTCCAGGATCCGGCCCTCCGAACTGTCGCATGTGGTCCTGGCCGGTGGTGCGACCCGTATGCCGTTGATTCGCAAGCTGGTGGCACAGTTGTTCGGCAAGATACCGACCATGCACATCAACCCGGACGAAGTGGTCGCCGTTGGCGCGGCCGTGCAGGCCTGCCTGAAGTCCGACAAGCGCAACGTGCAGGAGCTGGTGCTGACCGATGTCTGCCCCTATACGCTGGGCGTGGATACCACGGTACGGATCAACGGCCGGCATGTGGCGGGTTATTTTTCGCCGATCATCGAGCGCAACACGCCGGTGCCGGTCAGCCGCGTCGAGAGCTACTGGACCATCAGCGAGCAGCAGAAGGTGATGCACTTCGAGATATTCCAGGGCGAG
Organism: Lysobacteraceae bacterium; assembly: GCA_031263725.1. Classification (GTDB taxonomy): domain Bacteria; phylum Pseudomonadota; class Gammaproteobacteria; order Xanthomonadales; family Xanthomonadaceae; genus JAITWM01. The sequence continues at coordinate 28,133 of JAISFF010000067.1, forward strand.
TCCCGGTTCATTGAAGACAACATCAGGATCGGCGAAATCCGTATTCCGATTCCGCCGCGGGATGCCGGCGAAATCTGTGTGGAAGTGCGTTTCACCTATGACGTGTCCGGCATTCTGGAATGCGAGTTCCACGTTCCCGTTACGGGAGAGCGGACCCGCCTGATCATCGAGCAGAATCCCGGCGTGATGAGCGAAGAGGATATCGCGCGCCGCTTTGCCGAACTGTCCGTGATCAAGCTGCATCCGCGCGAGGAAGCGCGCAACGTTGCGCTGATGGCACGTGCCAAGCGGCTTTACGAACAGGAACTGGGCGAGCGCCGCGAGTTCATCGCGCACTTGATCGCCAGCTTTGAAGGCGCGCTGGACAGCCAGGACCGCCAGGAAATACTCGAAGTCGGACATACATTGTCCGATTATCTGGACGAAATGGAAGCCAACGGTTATTTCTGACGAGGCCGGAGTTCTATGTCGCGAGAGTCAGCCGGTTGCTGGTCGATCCTCGGCCTTGCGCCCACCACCGATCGCAAAGCGGTTCGCAGCGCTTATGCCCTGGTATTGAAAAGCCTGGATCTGGCGACGCAGGCCGACGAGTTCGCGGCATTGCGGCAGGCCTACGAGCAGGCCCTGAAGCAGATTGCCGATGGCGCCGTGCCGGAAGCGGTGGCGCCTCCGGTCGATCCGGTTGCCGCTCCGCCGGAAGCGCCATACGGACGAATGGGCACGATCCCGTTCGATGATTCCGAAGCGCCTGCCCGGATGCGGATGCTTGCGGCAGACGATCCGGAAGCGAAGCGATTTGGCGAAGCCGGCCCCCGACCGGAAGACCCGGAGCGGAATGCTGCGATAGATGCCGATGACCGTGTGGAGACGGATTCCATGGACCCCGCAGCCGGGAATGCGAGCGGAGACGGGAAGCGGTATCCCGAGAGAGAACAGGATGCTTCCACGCCGTTGCGCGTTGGATATCCGGGGCCGCGTCCGGTACAGCCGGCTGCGGCCGGCGAGCAGGATGCGACTGGCGATGAAGAACAGGAAACCCCGAAAGAGCGGGATGTTTCCGCGCCATTGCGCGCCCGTGATCTGGGACTGCGGCCGGCGCAGCAGACGGCCCCCAGCGAAGCGGAACTGGCGCAATTGGCGGCAGGCCAGCGCGTGAACGCTTTTTTTCAGCTTTGCGACAGTTTGGGAGTGCCGCGCACGGCGATCCTGCGGCAGGCATTGCGTGATTTTCTCGATGACGATGCATTGGACTCGCTGCTGGCAAGGGAACTGTTCGTCAAGGAGCTGGCCAATCGGACCTTTGCCGAACGGCTGTATACCCCTGCGCTGATACCGGCGCTTTCGACCGAACTGGGCTGGGAACTGGATATGCAGGCGATGCCGGCGACGGCCGGAAGCGCCAGGCTGGCTTTTCAGCGCTGGCAGCGTCAGCGCGATTATCAACGCCTGCAGCAACATTACAGTGCCGCCGAGTGCGAGGCACTGGATGATGCACGGGTCGAGTGGCGGGTAAGGGCGGCGCACCATATCGCGACGGTCGCAGGCGAGCCGGATGTCGGCAAGCTGACCGCCATGACCGGGGAAGTGCTGACCCGGCGAGTGGAAACGCTGTCCGCATCCGAGCAGGAAAAACACGTTGTGCGCTTGAAGCAACTGATCGTGGACGATGTGGCGGAAATCGGCCATTACGGACTGTATTGTGCCGTGGCCGATGTCTTCAAACGCGAGCGCATGAGTCCACAGGAATTCGAGCGCAACCATTATTACGTCGCTCAAGAATTGCTGGGGGATGGACGCGTCACTCGTGCAACAAGACAAACCGAACAGCGAGCCGATCCGAAATGGGAACGGATCGCCGGTTCGGTTCGCGAGGCGTACGCCGCCTGGGAACAGAAACGGCTTGGCGCCTTCCTGCGGTTTTTTCTGGGAAACGCATTCGGCTTCATGCTGTTTGAAGGTAGCATCATAAGCAAGCTGGATTATCTGCGCAGAAACCGCAGACGCTGGAGCGAAAGCTTCACTCCCCCCTGTCTGAACTGGTTGCGCGGAATGTGTGTGCCCATGTACATCACCCTGGCCATGGCAACGATGCTGGTGGCCATAACCATAGTCATCGCACCTCCGTTCATTCGCTCGATGTTCTCCGGGAACGTAAGCTTCCCCGTCAAGTAGCGCGTGCATAAGGAGAGGTTTGCCGGTCAAGGAGTCATATCGCAAGCATGGCTCCAGCGAAGCATCGTATTACCGCCGCCACGAAGGTCCGGTCCAATGATGTAAATTTTTCCTATCTGGGGTATGCGTTCGATGGCGGCGGAAGCGGTAGTCTGGTGATCCATCGTGGGTTCCATCGTGGATGGAATTGCCGTTTTTCAAGATTTCCTTGCAGGCATCCGGTAGGCACCTGACCCCCTCCCCATATTAGGTCCGAGCGAAACTGGAAAATTCGGCTTTGGGTTGCGGAGTGAATCGGGCGGCGAACTCGGCTGGCGGGACATCGCCGATGGACGAGTGCGTCCGG
>JAISFF010000087.1 GCA_031263725.1 Lysobacteraceae bacterium
CGCGCCCCGGCAAACCTACCGACAACCCGTTCATCGAGTCCTTCAACGGCAGTTTCCGCGACGAATGCCTCAACACCCATTGGTTCCTGTCACTGGAGGATGCACGCCAGAAGATCGAATGACCGACGGTACGATTGCCATAATGCGTATGTTCGTGCAGGGGGGCGCGGTTTACAGTCCTTCCGCCTTCATTGCTGCGGCGACTCCCGGGTCGGCCAGCATCTTCTGGAAGAAGCGTTCCAGGTTGTCCAGGCCGTTCAGGTCGATTTTGAGTCCCTTGGCCCAGCGCACCGTCACGAACAGGTAGGCGTCGGCGAAGGAGCGGCTGCCGGTCAGCCAATCGCGTCCGGCGAGTTGGGCATCGATACGCTCGTAGTAGCCGCGCAGGCGCTTGAGGGCGTTCTCCTGCGTCTTGGCGATGGCCACGGGGTCTTCCAGATATCGGGTGCCGCCGAACAATGGCATGTAGGAGGGGTGGACATCGGCGTTGACCAGTCCCAGCCAGCGGTTGACCTCGGCGCGCTCCTTGGGGGTGCCGTCGCCATGCAGACCGGCCTGAGGGGCGAGGTCGGCGATGTAGTTCAGGATCGCGGCGTTCTGGGTCAGCACCCAGTCGCCGTCGGACAGGGCCGGGACGGCGCCCGTGGGATTGATCTTCAGATACTCGGGGCTTTTGAGGGCGTCATGGCCGATGATCTGTACTTCGAACGGCAGGCCGGACCAGTTCAGGGCGATATGGTCGGCCAGCGAGCAGGCTCCCGGCATGGTGTAGAGCTTCATGGACTGTCTCCAATATATAAGGAATAAAAAAACGGGCCGGAGCATCGGCTCCGGACCCGTCATTATGTTTCAGAGCGATGCGCCCTGTCGTCAGGATGCGCGCGGCGCCAGGCTCTGGACCCGGTAGAAGGTGTGGTCGCCGATAACCGCGACCTGATAGGCATTGCGCCAGCTGGGGCTGGCAATGGCATGCGCGGCGAAGTGGCTGGCACCCGGGACGATCTCTTGGCGCTGACCGATCGGCAGTTCCCAGTTGCGTTCGGCGCTCAGGGCGACACTGACGGCCTTGTTCCAGGCATCCATGTTGCTCAGCTGCGTACCCGGAGAGACCAGGCTGGGCGCGAACTGCTTGCGGGCAGTGACGACGGAGCACATCGAGTCGCCCCATAGACCACTGTCGAGGCGACGCAAGGCGACCTCGGCGACCGCCTGCTGACCGCGCAGGCTCTGGTCGCGGGCTTCCAGGTATACGGTGGTGCTCAGGCACAACGAGTCGGCGGCAGGCTGCGGCAACATCTGTGACAGCCAGAGAATCCAAGCCAGTTTCATATTTTTACTCCTTGCTCCGTCTTTGCCGTATCCCCGTTTCCGACGATCCGGCATCCGGATCTCTTGGGGCGAGACGACTTGGGCGTCATGGGGAAGCGGTCTTTGTGTGACCGCCCTGATGCCAGCTGATTGTGGTCAGATCCGGCAGAACCACCAGATATAGGGTGGCGATTAAAATGGCCGGCGCAAGATAGGGGCTGCTATATAAACCCAGCCTGAATTTCACTTTTTGACAAATGCTCCAGCATGTGGTTGCGAAAGCTGGGGTCACATGCCTGTCCGGACGGAAAACCGCGCTGCTAGAGCGTGGCGGCGAGCTGGCTTCCCTGGGCGATGGCCCGTTTTGCATCCAGTTCCGCCGCGACATCGGCGCCGCCGATCAAGTGGGCCTCGGTGCCGGAGGCCTGCAATGCCGCATACAGTTCCCGCCGGGGCTCCTGCCCGGCACAGATCACCACATTGTCGACCGGGAGCAATTGCTCGTCTCCGGCGACCCTGACCCTGAGACCCTCGTCGTCCACGCCCAGGTATTCGACATTTCCCAGCATATGGACGCGTTTGGCCTTGAGTGTGGCGCGGTGCACCCAGCCGGTGGTCTTGCCGAGCCTGGCGCCGGGCTTTCCGGCGGAGCGTTGCAACAGCCAGACTTCGCGGGCGGGCGGCTCGGGCCGGGGCGGGGCCAGGCCGCCACGGGTTTCGAAATTGGGGTCCACGCCCCATTCGGCCATCCAGCGGGCGGGATCCAGGCTGGGAGACAGTCCTTCGTGGACCAGATATTCGGCGACATCGAAGCCGATGCCACCGGCACCGATGATGGCGACGTGCTTGCCTATCTCCACCCGTCCGGACAGGACATCCAGGTAACCGACCACCTTGGGATGGTCGATGCCCGGAATGGAGGGGTGGCGCGGGGTGATGCCGGTTGCCAGGACGACTTCGTCGAAACCCCGCAGGGTTTCAGCGCCGGCAGGGGTGGACAGCTTCACTTCCACTCCGGTTTCCCGCAGCCGCTGCTCGAAATAGCGCAGGGTCTCATTGAATTCTTCCTTGCCCGGAATGCGCTTGGCCCAGTTGAACTGTCCTCCGATCCGGTCGTTGGCCTCGAACAGCGTGACCTGGTGCCCGCGTTCAGCGGCAACGGTGGCGCAGGCCAGCCCGGCCGGACCGGCTCCCACCACGGCGATGCGCTTGCGGTTGGCGGCCGGGGTGTAATCCAGCCGGGTTTCGGCGCAAGCGCGCGGGTTGACCAGGCAACTGACGGTCTTGTTCTTGAATACATGGTCCAAGCAGGCCTGGTTGCAGGCGATACAGGTGTTGATGGTCTCGGGCCGGCCGGCATGCGCCTTGGCGACCCAGTTCGGATCCGCCAGCAACGGCCGCGCCAGGGACACCATGTCGGCCCCGCCTTCGGCAAGCAACCGTTCGGCGATCTCGGGCATGTTGATGCGGTTGGTGGCCACGACGGGAATGCCGACATGCGGCTTGAGCTTGCCGGCCAGGCCACCGAATACGGCGCGTGGCACCGAGGCGACGATGGTCGGAATCCGGGCCTCGTGCCAGCCGATGCCAGCGTTGATCAGGGTGGCGCCGGCGGCTTCGATGGCCTGGGCCTGGACCATGATCTCGCTCCAGTTGCTGCCGTTTTCGACCAGATCCAGCAACGAGAGCCGGTACACGATGATGAAATCGGGACCGCAGGCTCCGCGCACGCGGCGGACTGTCTCCACGCCCAGCCGCATCCGTTTTTCCGGCGAGCCACCCCAGGCATCGGTGCGGCGATTGGTGCACGGAGCCATGAACTCGTTGATCAGATAACCTTCCGAACCCATGATTTCGACGCCGTCGTAACCAGCGTCACGGGCCAGTACTGCCGCTGTGGCGAAGTCGGCGATCTGCCGCGACACGCCCCCCGATGACAGCGCCCGTGGCGTGAACGGGTTGATCGGTGCCTTGATCTTCGAAGGCGCCACGCTCAACGGATGGAAGGCATAGCGGCCAGCGTGCAGCAACTGCATGCAGATCTTGGCGCCATGTTCATGGACGGCACGCGTGATCTGTTTGTGCGCGGTCATCTCCCAGCGCCAGGACAGCTTGCTTGCGAACGGCTTGAGCCAGCCGCTGATATTGGGAGAAAAGCCTCCGGTGACGATCAGGGCGACGCCGCCGGCGGCACGCTTGGCGAAATAGGTGGCCAATTGCGGGAAATCGCGGGCCCGGTCTTCCAGGCCGGTGTGCATCGATCCCATCAGCACCCGGTTGCGGAGTTGGGTGAATCCCAGGTCCAGGGGCTTGAACAGATGGGGATAGAGCAGAGAAGAATCGGAACCAGACATAGCGCTGGGGGTGAACGACATGTTGAATACGTTTGCGTACTGACCGGGGGCCAGAGTGCCGTGAATCCCTATCCGGGGCAAGCCCGTGCACGGACCCAGCCGTCGCAGGCCGGGCACTTTCACATCGATGTGTGATGGCGGGAGGCTGTGGTTGTTCCCGAAGTCTCAGTTCCAGCCGGACAACGCAAGCTTGCCGATCACGCCGCCGGATTCCAGCAACTGGTGGGCCTGGCGCAGGTTGGCGGCGCTGATCGAACCGAGGCTTTGGCTGAGCGTGGAGCGGAGTTTGCCGGCATCGACCAGTTCGGCGATTCGCTTGAGGATACGATGCTGTTCGATCATGTCCGCCGTCTTGAAGCGCGACCGGGCGAACATGAACTCCCAGTGGATGCCAATACACTTGGCTTTGTACGGATCGCCGATGCGCAGCGCTTCGCGCGGTTCGACGATCAGCCCGACATGGCCTTGCGGCGCGATCAGTTCGCCGATCGCGTCCCAGTACTGGTCGGTATCGGCCAGGTTGAGCACTGCTTCCACGGATTTGATGCCGAGAGCCTGCAACTGCGGCAACAACGGTTGCCGGTGATCGATGACATGGTTCGCTCCCAGCGATCTGGCCCAATCGCTGGTCTGGGACCGCGAGGCGGTAGCAATCACGGCGAACCCAGCCAGACGTGCAAGCTGGATGGCGATTGAGCCGACCCCTCCGGCAGCGCCGATGATGAGCAGATGCTTGCCGTGGCTGCCCTGGTCGAAGCGGTAAGGCATGCGCTGGAACAGCAGTTCCCAGGCGGTGACGGCGGTCAGAGGCAGGGCGGTGGCCTCGGTGAAACTCAGCGTGACGGGCTTGGGACCGACGATGCGCTCGTCAACCAGCTGAAGCTGCGCATTGCTGCCCGGCCGGGTGACATCTCCCGCGTAATAGACCTCGTCGCCGGGTTTGAACAGGGTGGCCTGATCGCCGACGGCTTCGACGACGCCGGCCGCGTCATAGCCGAGAATCCGCGGCGGATGTTCCGTCTGCGGCTTGGGCGCGCGCTGCTTGGTATCGACCGGATTGACCGAAACCGCTTCGATCCGGATCAGCAGGTCGTGGCCGGAGGGGGCGGGCGGATCGGGCAGATCCATGTCGACCAGGGATTCCGGGTCGTCGATCGGCAGATAACGTGTCAATGCAATGGCTTTCATTCGAGGGAATCCCGATACAGGAGCTGGCGCGGCCATGCCGTTCCATTGTGTGCGCGGCCATGCAGGCGGATGGACGATGCCAATAATGCCATTGCGCGGATTCGAGCGGATTGACGGACAGCGCGGCCACGGGAATATCCGCCTGCGGATACATCGATCGCAATGGTACCCGGACACCGTGTTCCAGGCCGTGATGCGGCTCCAGATGGGCATCCCGCCCGGTGCCAGTCAGTCGGCCAGCGACTTCCCTGGCCAGTTCGGGGAAGCCGTGGACAGGATACTGAATGTGGTAGAGCGGCTCGGGAAAACCGCCGAAGTCATGGATCGTTTCCGGCATCGCGGTTGCGGTGACAACCGGCGTCTTGGTCATGAAATGTGCCGATGTGGCCACGATGACGTGCGGTCTTGGCAGGCAATCACCCAGGATTTCCAGGAAATCGTGCATGCGGGAGCGCTCGATCGCCATCATTGGCGAGCCATGCGGGACGAACCATGCGGGGAGAGGGGAGGCGTGATTCATGGCGATCAAAAGGAGCGCCGGCTTTATGCGGCTCTACTGCGGTGGCGGAACAGCGATCCCATCACGAAAGGCTTAAGTCGAATTTCACGCAAAAGAACAATCTGACAAAATATATAGGTTTTAGTCACTGTCACCCCCCAATCAGAAGAGGCGTTACATGAGCCATCACGACATCCGTTCTGCCGTCCGCCCCGATCCCGATCAGCCCATGGTGGATATCGCCAATTACGTGGCCGATTACAGGATCGAATCCAAGGAGGCCTACGATACGGCTCGTTACATGCTGCTGGATTCGCTGGCTTGCGCCATGCTGGCGATGAAGTTTCCGGCCTGCGTGAAACACCTGGGTCCGGTCGTCCCAGGCGCGGCCATGGCTGGCGGCGTGCGCGTTCCCGGTACCGCGAACGAGCTGGACCCGGTGCAGGGCGCATTCGCGATCGGCGCGCAGATCCGCTGGCTCGACTTCAACGACACTTGGCTGGCCGCCGAATGGGGCCATCCCTCGGACAATCTCGGCACCATCCTGTCCGTCGCCGATTATCTGAGCCGCAAGGCGGTGCGCGAAGGCGGCAAGCCTGTGACCATCCGCGATGTGCTGGGCTATGCCATCAAAGCGCATGAAATCCAGGGTGTCTATGCGTTGCAGAACTCCTTCAACCGCGTCGGCCAGGATCATGTGATTCTGGTCCGTCTGGCGTCCACCGCCGTGGCGACGCAGATGTTCGGCGGCGGCAAGGAACAGATCATCAATGCCGTCTCGCACAGTTGGATTGACAACGGCGTACTGCGCACTTATCGGCACGCGCCGAACACCGGACCGCGCAAGAGCTGGGCCGCGGGCGACGCTTGCCGACGCGCCGTCATTCACGCCCTGAATGCCGTCAACGGCGAAATGGGCTATCCCAGCGCGCTGACCGCCAAGACCTGGGGCTTCTACGATGTCGCGTTCAAGGGCAAGGCGTTCGAGTTCGAGCGGCCGTTCGGTAGCTACGTGATGGAGAATGTTCTGTTCAAGATCAGCTTCCCGGCCGAGTTCCACGCACAGACTGCGGTGGAGTGCGCCATGACCCTGCACCCGCAGGTCAAGGACAAGATCGGCCAGATCGAGAAGATCGTGATCGAAACCCAGGAAGCGGGCGTCCGCATCATCGACAAGACCGGTCCGCTGGCGAACTACGCCGACCGCGACCACTGCATCCAGTACATGGTTGCCGTTCCGCTGATCTTCGGCCGCCTGACCGCCGACGACTACAACGACGATGTGGCCGCCGATCCGCGCATCGACGCGCTGCGCGACAAGATGGAGGTCAAGGAGAACCCGCAGTTCACCAAGGATTATTTCGACCCGGACAAGCGCTACATAGGCAACTCGGTGCAGGTGTTCTTCAAGGATGGCAGCAAGACCGAGCGCATTGCCGTCGACTATCCGATCGGTCATCGCAAACGTCGCGCCGAGGGTATTCCGGTGTTGATGGCCAAATGCGAGGCGGCGCTGAAGGCCCACCTGCCGGCTGTTCAGGCCGAGCAGATCATGGCGCTGGCGGCCGATCCGGCCAAACTGGATGCCCTGCCCGTAAACGAGTTCATGGATCTGTATAGGGTGGCTGCACAATAAGCTATGCCCGAACCAAGCATATGTTACAGCACTGTTAACGCTATCTTCACTTTTCCCGGCATAGACTGCCCGGAAAAGTGCGTGGATCGGCGGCTGGTTTGAAGACGGAATTGAGCCGCAAGATGGTTTTCCTCACATATTCATAAGTAGTTTGACATCCCCGAAGGAGCTGATAATGAATAAGAAACTTCTCACCGCTGCGTTGCTGGGCGGCCTGGCAGTGGCGGCACAAGCTGCTTCCGCGCAGGATTTCGATGACCGTTGGTACCTGACGAGTTCCGTCGGTTTCAACGTCCAGGATGGCGATCGCAAGACTGACGATACGCCGTTTGTCACGCTCGGCCTCGGTAAGTTCATCAACCGCAACTGGTCGTTGGACGGTGAGCTGAACTATCAGAACCCCCACAACGAAGACAACCACAACCTGAACTGGAGCCAGTACGGCGCGTCGATCGACGTGCGTCGTCACTTCGTCCGTGACGGTCGTGGCTGGAATCCCTACCTGCTGTTCGGTGTCGGCTATCAGCGCTCGGAAGAAGAGTTCGTGATCCCGAGCCTGGACTCCCCGGACAAGCGTAAGGACGGCAACGTCTCCGCCAAGGTCGGCATCGGTCTGCAGACCACGTTCGAAAGGCGCGTCGCGGTTCGCGCTGAAGTCGCCTATCGCGGTGATTTCGACGATCAGAGCAAGCGTGCTCCGAACGAAGACTGGTTCGGCGATCTGCTGGCTTCGGTCGGTGTCGTGGTTCCGCTGGGACCGGCTCCGGTTGCCGCCGTCGTCGTGGCTCCGCCGCCGCCGCCGCCTCCGGCCACCAATTGCGCCGATCTGGATGACGACAACGATGGTATCAACAATTGTGATGATCGTTGCCCGAACTCCAAGCCGGGCGAAACCATCGGTCCGGATGGCTGCGCTGTCCAGATCACGATCGACCTGAAGGGCGTCAACTTCGACTTCGACAAGTCGACGCTGCGTCCCGAGTCGCCGGCCATCCTGAACGAGGCCGTCGAGATCCTGAAGCGTTATCCGGAACTGCGCGTCGAAGTTGCCGGTCACACCGACTCCGTCGGTACCGAGGTCTACAACCAGGGTCTGTCGGAGCGTCGTGCACGCACCGTCTACAACTACCTGGTCGACCACGGCATTGATTCGTCGCGTCTGATTGGTCCGGTCGGCTATGGTGAAACCCATCCGCTCGTTCCGAACGACACCCGCGAGGATCGTGCTAAGAACCGTCGTACCGAGCTGAATATCCAGAACTAATCTGTGATGGATACCGGTTGGTAGTTCGGCCGATAGTTTCAGACAAAGCCCAACGGAAACGTTGGGCTTTGTTTTTGTCTGGAATGTGTATGGCGTGGCATAGGCGCCATACAGTCACGGTTCTGGTGGATTTTTGGCCGATTGATTGCGTGACAGTGGATTTCCAGCGTGCCAAGGCAATAGCGTATTCGGCCTGGCAGTTCGGAGTTCGAAAGCATGGGACTGGAGCAATCCGGGCCAGCCGCAAGGCAGAAATTCAATGACAAAAGCAAATAAATTCAATTTGTTGGAATGTGTTTCAAAATTTTTTCCGAATTGTTCATGATAATCCGCGGAAAGATCATCACTTTCTGCCGATAATCTTGAATTGGACAATATGCGGGATTACACTTAGGGTAGTGTCCAGGATTGGGTGGATCTCAATGTTCCGTTCCGCTGCTGTCGGTTTTGTTGCTCTGGCAATGGCTTCTTCCGCTTATGCAACCCAGAGTTGCTCGCCGGATGTCGTTCCTCAACCCTTGCCGTTGGCGTCTACCGGCATTCCGTCGATTGCGACGGAACTGTATTCGCGGCCGTCGCAATTGGGCATGCCTAGCGGAGTATTGACTCAGAGTTATGATGCCGCCGAGTCCCTGGACAGGGTCCTGTTGCGTCTGAAGATCGAGGAATGCCGCAGTATTGCGACCAGGACTCCGCCAACCGCCACGGCCACCGATGGAACAGAAGCGGCTGTCGCGGCTGCGACTGCGGAAGCCGCCGCTTACAAGCCGCAGACGCCTTACGACAATACGCCATGGCGTTTCGACATGAGCCAGAACGGCAGGCGCATGACTGCCGACGAGTTCGACGCGTGGATGAAGGCGAAGGGCGTACGCGTTGCCCGTGGCCGGACCACGCCTGCTGTCGAAGCGCCGGCCGCTACGGACACGGCGACGGAATCGAACTGACGGAATCGCGCCAGCCACACCGGGCTGGCGATGTTCCATGAATTGTGTTATCAATACAGAATCATGAACCTCACCTGCGACCGCTATTACTTTGGGTATTACGGTTTTCCCATGCCGCTGGCGGAGGAAGGGTTGAGTTCGTCCTAATAGGATTTGAGCAGAATCATTACCCAAAAAGCCGTCAGCGCAACTGGCGGCTTTTTTGTGCGCCGGACGTTGGGGGACCAGATAAGATCAGGAGATGAAAAGTGGCGCCACATACCGATGACTTGCGCATCCGCAAGATTGATACCTTGCATTCGCCCGCGCAGCTGGCTGCGGAGATTCCATGCAATGAGCAGGCTTCTCAGACCGTTGCACTGGCACGGACCGCATTGCAGCGGATACTGAAACAGGAGGATGACCGATTGGTCGTGGTGATCGGGCCTTGCTCGATCCATGATCCGGAATCCGCGCTCGAATATGCGCGTCGCTTGCGTCCGCTTCGGGACAGTCTTGGCGATGCGCTCGAAATCATCATGCGGGTCTATTTCGAGAAGCCGCGTACCACCGTGGGTTGGAAAGGGCTGATCAACGATCCGGATCTGGACAGCAGTTTCAACATCAACAAAGGGTTGCGCCTGGCGCGGGCCTTGTTGCGCGAAATCAACGAGATGGGCCTTCCTGCCGGGTGCGAATACCTGGATACGGCCACGCCGCAATACATATCCGATTTCGTGGCCTGGGGAGCCATCGGCGCACGCACCACCGAGAGCCAGATTCACCGCGAAATGGCATCGGGATTGTCCTGTCCGATCGGTTTCAAGAACGGCACCGACGGCAATATCAAGATCGCCGTGGATGCGATCATGGCGGCATCGCATGCTCACCGTTTTCTCGCCATTGCCAAGGATGGACGTTCCGCGATCGCGGCGACGACGGGCAATCCGGATTGCCACATCATTCTCCGTGGCGGCAAAACCCCCAACTACGATGCGGCCAATATCGACGCGACCAGCCAGGTGCTTGAGAAAGCTGGTCTGGCGCCGCGGATCATGGTCGACGCCAGCCATGCCAACAGCGACAAGCGTCCTGAGAACCAGCCCCTGGTGATAGACGACATCGCCGGGCGCGTGGAGACTGGTGAAAACCGGATCTTCGGTGTGATGGTCGAGAGCCATCTGTTGGGTGGTCGGCAGGATCTGGTGGATGGGCAGCCGTTGACGTATGGGCAGAGCATCACCGATGGATGCATCGATTGGGATGCATCGGTGGCGGTGCTGGAGCGGCTCGCCGGAGCGGTGCGTTCGCGTCGTGACTGCCAGGCGGCGGCGTGAGGCGCCCAATGCGGATGCTTGGGTAACAACATTTCCGCGGCACGGCCGGATCAGGCGCGCAAAGAATATCGAGCATGGCCGCTGCGATCTACGGCGATCGACGGAGCAGCGGGCAGAAAGCCGGTTATGGAATCCGGACCGGGACATGCCACAATCCGGCGATAAGTGAAATCCGGCAGAGGCGACAGTGGAAAGCATCGAGACGATCGGCGAACGTGCATTGAACGCAATGCGTCAGTTGGGACTAATGCCAACGGAGTGTTCCGATATGCCGGAACTGGCGGATCATATCCGGCGTTTGGCTGTCGTCAGTGATTTCGCGATGGAAACACTGCGCAGGCAGCCCGATCTTCTGTTGCGTTTCGCCGCCGGGGATCTCTCGCCGTTGCCGTTGCCCGTGCTGGATCCGGATGCCGCTTCGGAATGGCAGATGCAATTGCGGCGTTACCGTACCGCGGAGTCGACCCGCCTGATATGGCGGGATGTGCTGGGATTGGATGATGTCGATACCACTCTGGCCGAATGCACGCGGCTGGCCGAGAATTGCCTGCGGGTGGCGATGTCGGCCGTGGAGACCCAATTCGAGGCGCGTTACGGCGTGGTGCGTGCACAGGATGGTTCCGCGCAGCGGTTGATCGTGTTCGGGCTGGGCAAACTCGGCGGCGGCGAACTGAATTTCTCCTCCGATGTGGATCTGGTCTATGCCTATGCGCATGGCGGTGAATCGGACGGTTTGCGTCCGCTGGCAGCAGAAGATTACTTTGCGCGCCTCGGCCAGCGGTTGGCGAGACTGCTGGACGATGTGACGGCGGACGGATTCTGTCATCGCGTGGATCTGCGTCTGCGTCCTTTCGGCAATGCTGGACGGATAGCGTGGTCGTTTTCGGCGATGGATCAGTATTTCCAGCGCGAGGGTCGTGATTGGGAACGCTATGCCTGGTTGAAGGCAAGAACCGTCGCGGGCAATATCGAGGTGGGCGAAGCCTGGCTGCAGACCTTGCGGCCATTCGTCTATCGACGGTACCTGGATTTCACCGCACTGGACGGCCTGCGCACGATGAAAGCCTCGATCGCCGCCGAGGTAGCCCGGCGCGACATGGCGGATGACATCAAACGCGGTCCGGGAGGAATCCGGGAGATCGAGTTTCTCGCGCAAAGCCTGCAATTGATCCGCGGCGGGCGCGAACCGGAACTGCGTTGCCGCCGGTTGCTCGATGCATTGGCCGCTCTGGATGCGTCGAGGCAGATCGACTCGGATACCACCGAGAAACTCGCACATGCCTACCGTTTCCTGCGGCGGCTGGAAAACCGCCTGCAAATGATGCGGGATGCGCAAACGCAGATGCTGCCGCAGGATCCCGAAGATCAACTGCGCCTGGCGGTCGGATTGGGTTATCCGGATTGGCGCGCACTGAAAGCGGCGCTGGATGTGCAGCGCGCATTGGTAGCGACCGAATTCGACGCGCTGCTGGTTCCTCGCGAACGCAAGACGGCGCCGGATGTGCTGACAGGGTACTGGGCCGCCTTGCCGGATGGCGGAGAAGCAGCGGTTTTGGCCGAAGCGGGATTCGTCGATGTCGATACCGCCGACGGCAGTCTGCGCGACTTCGCCCGTTCCAGCGGCGTCAAATCACTTTCTGATACGGCACGCGGGCGATTGAACCGGGTGCTGCCGGCGCTATTGGCTGCCGCAGTGCATTCGAGCCAGCCCGATGCGGCATTGAAGCGGTTGCTGGCATTGCTGCATGCGATCCTGCGCCGGACCAGCTATCTGGCGCTGCTCGACGAGCAGCCCAGTGCATTGGCCCGCCTGGTGGATGTGCTCGCACGCAGCGCGCTGTTGGGCGAGCGGCTGGTGGCCTACCCGATCCTGTTGGACGAATTGCTGGACACCCGCGTATCCGGCCCGATTCCCGACATCGGGAAAATGCGCCGGGAATGCGGGCTTGCCCTCGATCATGGCGATGATCCGGAAGCGGTGTTGCGAGCCTTGAACGAGACGCGCTTGGCACTGAGTTTCCGTGTCGGCATGGCGACACTGGATCGGCGGCAATCCGCCGAGACCAGCGTCAGGCAGTTGGCCGAGCTGGCCGACGCGGTAGTGTCGGTGGTACTGGAAATGGCGACGGATGAGGTTTGTGCGGCGCATGGACGGATTCCGGACGGGACATTCGCCGTGATCGGGTATGGCTCCTTTGGCGGGCAGGAACTGGGCTTCGGCTCCGATCTGGACCTGGTGTTTCTGTATGACGCGGATCCGGCACAGCTATCGGATGGCGCGCGTCCACTCGAATCGGGACGCTGGTACGCGCGGCTGGCGCAGAAAATCGTCGCGCTTCTGGGGACGACCACCGGCGCGGGTCGTCTTTACGATATCGATGTGCGCCTGCGTCCCGATGGCGGGAAGGGGTTGCTGGTCTCTTCATTGGCCAGCTATCGTGAATACCAGCACGAACGCGCTTGGACCTGGGAGCACCAGGCGTTGGTGCGGGCATCGCCGATCGCGGGAGATCCGGCCTTGCTGGAGAGCTTCGAGCAGGTCCGTGCCGACACCCTGACCACGGTACGCGACAAGGAGAAGCTCCGTGGCGATGTAATCCATATGCGTCGTCGCATGCGTGCCGAACTGGATCGTAGCGATACGGCGCGTTTCGACCTCAAACAGGGCGCGGGCGGGCTGGTTGATCTGGAATTTCTGCTGCAATACGCCGTGTTGGCCGAATCTGTAAATTTCCCTGAGCTGTTGCCACCGAGAAATACGACAAAGCTGATCAGGGTCCTGTCGAAAACAGGCTGGTTGAGTGCGGATGACGCGGAAGCACTGATCCAGTCGCATGTCGCATTGCTTGAAGCAGGATTGGCTTGCACCCTGGATCGCCGTCCGCGACTTGCACAAGAAACTTTGGGAATCGCATCGGCGCGCGAGCAGGTCAGTCGGGTGTGCAAATCGGTTGGTCTCGATTTCGAATCGAACATCAAGGGCAACGGTTGAGAAGAATGGAGGTGGCCTGATGCGTCCGCATGCAGGCCTTGAGGCCGGGGATGCGACAGTTTCCCGATGCGCCGCGAACGCAGGTCTTCGTCTGTCGGCAACGTGTACGACAATTGAGCATCGCTGCGTATAGCGATGCCGACCATTTCATCGAGCTTGGCTTCCAATATTCCTGTGTGTATCAGGTTGAATGCAATGGTTCATGAAAGCCATACCATTGACCGATCACCCATGGTGGGGTGGGTTATCGCAATCTACTGTGACGTAGCATATCCAATCTCATTGCAGGTTGAGATTGGCTCTGACTTGGCCCCGTACTGCGGCTCTTCTGATTGGCTGAACGGACAAGCGCCCATTCAATGATGAGGTATCTGCCAACGGAATCAAAGCGTAACCTTTGTCGGGAAAAGAGTGTGGCCTGAGCGCATGAGTTTTCCAGCAGCTTGATTGAATGCTTGCGCAGCAAGCCGGATATAGGTAGAATGAATAGAACTTATTGTTCTTCCAACCGATGGCAGGGGTTATGAGAAAAGTACTTCCTATTTGTGCGTTGTTGCTGGCTGCTGGATGCACGACGATGGACACGAACGAAGCGATTGTGCCGCTTCAGTCGGAAACGGCGAAGATTATCGGCTTGGGGTCTTCTGACGAGCTGAGCATCACCAACGTTCAGGCTTCGGAACCCGATAGCTTGGGTAGCCAACGGCTTACGTACCGTGCGACCACGAACAAGGGTCGCAGCTTTGATTGTTCGGCAACGATGACGCCGGGGTTGTTGTTGTCCAAGCCGAGTGTCAGCGCGCCTACGTGCACTCCGATTCAAGTACACAACTGATTTCAGGTTGCGAGAATCACAAGACACCGGCCTTAGGGCCGGTGTTTTTTTGTGCCTGGGAAATTCCTTCGGGTCGTGCCGATGTGGGGATTCGGAATAGGATCATCCGTTTCGATGGGCATGTATCGGATTGTTTGTGATTTCAGGAACGATCGCGCAGTTGGTTCAGCATGCCGCAGACTTCGCTCTTCATGATTTCCGCATTCGAAATCGAGCCTGACTTCAGGGAGACCGTGATGTCCACTTGATTGCCGGCGATCGTCACAGTAATCGGGAAGGCGCGGTGTATAACGTTGGGAGGCTCTTCCAGGAACAGCGTATTGCCTTGGGTATTGATGATTCTCATTCCCCGCCCGGTTGCGATTTCCCGCAATTGCCGTAAAGCGTGATTGGCATTCAAGTTCGGAATGGTGAGCGACGCCGTGTAGGTCGTGCCTCTGACCAGCATGTTGCCTTTTTTCTGGAAGCTTTCTTCGCAGGTGGTGGCGAAGGCTGGCTGGCTGGCGATGGAAAGCGCAAGGGCAAGTATCAGATGACGTTTCATAAGGAGTCCTTGACTGATCTCCGTGGAGTTCGCGATGCGGCAAATGCATGCAATGCATTCTACCGGTAAATTGGATCATTTCCCTACTTTACCGGCTCCGTATCCCGGGCAGGCCAGACGACTCCGCGCATGTTGCGTCGGAAGAAAGAAATGCTTGCCAAGGGCAATCCTCCCCTCCATTTCAGCAGTCGCCAAAAGTGGAGCTATGTAATGCCCAGCCGAACCTGCTCACCTTAAACGGCTAACGCGTAAGCCTCAACCGGGGTAATGAGATGGTCACCCCCACACCCTGTCAGGGCTAGGCTTTGACAGGGTGTTTTATTTTTGGAGGCCATCATCATGAGCACCGCAACGCTGGTAGGGATCGACCTGGGCAAA
>JAISFF010000024.1 GCA_031263725.1 Lysobacteraceae bacterium
ATGAACGCTGCGGATGAGAGACCAAGGGCGCGCAGATGTGCCAGGAAAGCTTGGGCAAGCCGGGCAGCGGCAGGCTGTGCCAGCTTCATTGCCAGCTTCGTTTCCACCTTTCCGCAACCGAGGCGCGGATCAAGCCAACCAACCTCAGGGGTACACCACGGGAAATGGATGCAATTTATTTATAAAACAATATGCTGCAATAAACATAAGCCAGCCGTCCACTGTACGATGCAAGGGTCACCTACACTGCCCAAACCAAGGAAAACCCCCAACCGCACCATTACTTATGGCCACACCATTTGAGTCGGCATGCACTCGTCGCATCCCACGGTATCCCGGCCTTTCCCGGCTTATCCCACTTCACTTCCGTCTTCTTCCGGGTTCTTCCGGCCCTTTCCAGCTTCATATCAATACTTTTGTACGCGCACAATCTGGTCGCAAAAAATGTATGCCCCCCCCCCCCACCACCTGGTCTGCAGGGACCGCAGTTGGATGACCCAAGCCGTTTGCACAAATGTATCTGGCCTCTTGCAAGTCGGCAGCTTCGGCCACCCGGCCATGACGAGATTCGCAAGTACCGTTTCCATCAAACTGATCCTGCCCCTCGATATCGGACGCCATAAAGCGATACTTTGATCGTTCTATGGAGGTTCCTTATGCAACGTACTTCTCGTCGCCGGTACACCGATGATTTCAAGGCTCAGGCCATGGCATTGGCCGATTCGGTAGGTCCAGCTCAGGCGGCCAGGCAACTGAAGATGTCGGTCAAGACAGTGAGCCACTGGCTGGCCGCCAAGCTTTCACCACAGACGGGCAGGTCGCCCACAGCAGGACCGACCCACAACCCTCGCAGAACCGCTCTTCCAGCTCACCCCAGGCCACCGGCGGAATTACCCCGCGCCATCGTTTCATGGCTCGCCACAGCATGCAGGTAAGCCCGCAGCACGTCATCCGTG
This sequence comes from Lysobacteraceae bacterium, assembly GCA_031263725.1. Taxonomy (GTDB): domain Bacteria; phylum Pseudomonadota; class Gammaproteobacteria; order Xanthomonadales; family Xanthomonadaceae; genus JAITWM01. Next base: position 957 of record JAISFF010000024.1, read on the forward strand.
TGACCATGGCAGGCAAGCGCGTCCTCATTGAACAGGGCCAGTATCGGGGCATCCGGCAAAGCATCACTCGCGCCCCCTCCATTGCGGAGAAAAGATTGCACCATCAAATCCCGGGATCGAACATCTGAGGAATCAACCAAAACAAACGCCAGCCCGAGAGCTGGCGTTCCCTGATTCCACAATTGCGGAGGCCGGTCCGCTGGATCACTTCTTCCACTGGCCAAGCGCTGCCTGGCCATTGTCGCGCGCGCGCGCATGGACGGTTTCCTGGGCCTTGGCGTAATTGCCCTTCATGTCCTTGGCCCACAGCGCCAGAGCGGCCTGCTGCATGGCGCGGCCATACGAGAACGACAGCGGCCACGGATGCTGGCCCAACTGGTTCATCGCGTTCAAGTGCGCGGTGGCGTCCTCATCGCTCTGGCCGCCGGACAGGAACACGATTCCCGGCAGAATCGCGGGCACGGTGCTCTTCAGGCACATCACGGTCGACTCGGCCACTTCCTCGGTGCCGGCCTGATCCGGGCAATCCTTGCCGGAGATGACCATCGAAGCCTTGAGGATGGCGCCTTCCAGCAACACGTTGTGCTCGTACAGGGCGCCGAACAGCGAACGCAGCGTGGCTTCGGTCACTTCATAGCAGGTCTCGATGTCGTGCTCGCCGTCCATCAGCACTTCCGGCTCCACCATCGGAACCAGGCCCTGCTCCTGGCACAACGCGGCATAACGCGCCAGCGCCTGGGAATTGGCCTCAATGCAGGTTCCGGTCGGAACGTCGTCGCCGATATTGATGACCGCGCGCCATTTGGCGAAACGGGCACCCAACTGGTAGTACTCCTTCAGACGCTCGCGCAGGCCGTCGAGGCCTTCGGTCACTACCTCGTCCGGGAAGCCGGCCAGGGGATGCGTACCCTTGTCGACCTTGATGCCCGGGATGATGCCGTTGTCGGCCATGTACCTGGCGAACGGCACGCCGTCCCGGGTGGACTGGCGAATGGTCTCGTCGAACAAGATGGCGCCCGAGATGTACTCGTTGAGCTTGGGGGTGGTCAGCAGCAACTCGCGATAGGCACGGCGGTTTTCTTCCGTGTTCTCGATACCGACGGCGGCGAACCGCTTGGCGATGGTGCCGGAGGATTCGTCGATGGCGATGATGCCCTTGCCCGGGGCCACCATGGCCTGGGCGGTTTCGGCAAGCTGTTCGATGCTCATGGGGGGTTCCTGTGTATGGCAACGGGGGATGAAGCTTGGGATTATAGCCCGTTGTCCGTTCCGCTCCATTCGGTGCGGTTCATCCGCCGGCGTGCCTGGCAGCCATATCTGCGCCTCGTTTTCATGACCCGGGACCGACGCCGACGATATCGCACGCCATGGCCGCTACCAATCATGCTTTGCATGCGCGGTAAAGGCGGGTTACAGATCGCCGAGTCCCTCGGCCTTCCCGTCCGGTCCGATCAGCAGCAGTCGCAGGGTGTTGGTCGCACCGTGGGTCCGCATATGCTCGCCGCTGGTGAAGGCCACCCGCTCGCCCGGTTCCAGCGGGCCGGAAGCCACCAGCTCCGCAATGCTGTCCCGGGCAGCCTGGCGCGCCGTCTGCCCCTCGCTGTCGTAATACAGCGGAAACACGTCCCGCATCAGCAGCATCTGCCGTCGCACGTGATCGTGCCGGGAAAAGGCGTAGATCGGGGTTCCGGCCCTGAACCGCGACAGAAAACGGGCCGTACTGCCCGATTCGGTCATCGCCACGATAGCGCCGACCCCGATGTGTTGCGACAGGAACATGGTTGCCATCGCGATGGCCTGGTCGAGATGCTGCAAGTTGCGCGGCGCTTGACCGAAATCGATATCGGCATGGAACTGGCGTTCCGCCCCGAGGCAGATCCGGACCATCGCCTCGACGGCGGGAACCGGATAGGCACCGGCCGCCGTTTCCGCCGACAGCATCACGGCATCGGTGCCGTCGATGACGGCGTTGGCGACATCCAGCACTTCGGCGCGGGTGGGAATCGGATTCTCCACCATCGACTGCAACATCTGCGTCGCCGTGATGACCACTTTGTTCCGCGCCAGCGTTTCGCGAATGATCTTTTTCTGCAGCCCGGGCAACTCCGCATCGCCCAGCTCCACGCCCAGATCGCCGCGGGCCACCATCACGACATCGCTGGCATCGATGATTTCGCCCAGGTTCTGCATCGCTTCGGCGCGTTCGATCTTCGCCACCAAAGCCGCCGCGCTGCCATGCTGTTGGGCAGTCCTGCGGGCTTCGCGCATGTCTCCGGCGCTGCGGCAGAACGATACCGCGATGAAATCGGCCTGCATCCGCGCCGCGATGGCGATCAGTTCATGATCACGGGGAGTCAGCGCTCTCAGGGACAGACCGCCGCCCTGCTTGTTCAGGCCCTTGCGATCGGACAGGACTCCATCGCTGAGCACGGTGGTAGCGATGCGTTCGCCTTCCACCGACATTACGCGGAGCTGCACCAAGCCATCGTCGAGCAGCAGCACATCGCCCGGCCCTACATCGCCGGGCAGTCCCGAATAGCTGACGGATACCTCGCTGCCGGTGCCCTGACCCGTATCCGCCCGAGCGAGCAGATCGAAGCGGTTCCCGGCCTGCAACGTGATCTTGCCTTCGGCAAACCGGCCGATACGGATCTTGGGACCGGGAAGGTCCACCAGAATACCGACTTCCAGGCCCAGACGATCCGCGGACGCGCGTACCGCGGTGGCGCGGGCCTGCTGTATGCCGGGATCGCCATGCGAAAAGTTCAATCGGACCACGTTCACGCCGGCGCGCAGCAACGCATCGAGCGCGCCTCCCGCATCCGTGGCCGGACCCAGTGTCGCGACGATCTTGGTACGGCGTCTGGCATTGGCCATCAATCGACTCCTTGGAAACGCAGACTCGACATTAGCCCATGATCGATTACCGGTCCGTAAAGAAGAACGGCGCAGCCCGATATGGCCACGCCGGATGAAGCATCCTTCCACTGGTTGGTCAGGTCCGCGTTCGATCCCTGCTCCAGCGGAACAACAGACGGGAAGCGTGCCGCCTTCCGCCCCGCCCTGAGGCGGCGAATCAGGTGCCGCGTGCTTCCAGCGCCACCACCGCCGGCAACGCCTTGCCTTCCAGGAATTCGAGGAATGCGCCGCCGCCCGTGGAGATATAGCCGACATCCTTGGCAATGCCGAATTTCTCCACAGCCGCCAGCGTATCGCCGCCGCCGGCGATCGAAAACGCGCTCGATTCGGCGATGGCATGCGCCACCGTCTCGGTACCACGTTCAAACGCCTTGTATTCGAATACGCCGACCGGGCCGTTCCAGACCACCGTACCGGCATCCTTGATCAACAGCGCATAGCGGCTCGCTGTCTGTGGACCGATGTCCAGAATCCGATCGTCATCGGCCACCTGGTCCACCGCCTTGATCGTTGCCTGGGCATCGGCGCTGAACTCCTTGGCCACCACGACATCCGTCGGCAGCGGAATCTCGGCGCCGCGTGCCTGGGCATCGGCCAGGATCTTTTGGGCCGTATCGACCAGATCCGGCTCGTACAGCGAATTGCCGACCGGGAACCCCGCCGCTGCGAGGAAGGTATTGGCAATGCCGCCTCCGGCGATCAACCGATCGACCTGGCCCACCAGATTCGTCAGCAGTTCCAGCTTGGTCGATACCTTGCTTCCGGCCACGATCGCCAGCAGCGGCCGGACCGGCTCGTGTAGCGCCTTGCCCAGCGCATCCAGCTCGACCATCAGCAGCGGACCGCCCGCGGCGACCCTGGCGAAACGGATCACGCCATGGGTCGAGGCCTGCGCACGATGCGCAGTACCGAAGGCATCCATCACAAAGACATCACACAATGCCGCGTACTGCTTTGCCAGAGCTTCGTCGTCCTTGCCCTCGCCGACGTTCATGCGGCAGTTTTCCAGCAGAACGACCTGGCCCGGCTGCACTTGCACGCCACCCACCCAGTCCTTGACCAGAGGCACGTCCCGACCCAGCAATTCGGACAGCCGCGCGGCCACCGGCGCCAGTGATTCGGCTTCGCTCCAGACGCCTTCCTTGGGCCGCCCCAGATGCGACATCACCATGACGGCGGCGCCCTTTTCCAGCGCCTGCTTCAGCGTCGGCAGCGACGCCAGAATGCGCTGCTCGGAGGTGATCCGTCCGTTTTCGATCGGCACATTCAGATCTTGACGGATCAGAGTGCGCTTGCCGGCAAGGTCGAGATCGTTCATGCGTAGGATGGCCATGCGGATACTCCATTGGGGATCGCGTTATTGTCGACGCTTGTCCTCCTTGCGGCAAACGCGCGCGGAACTTTCCGTGTCAGCCGGATGCTTCTCCCGGTTTGCGTAACAGGCTGATCGCGAATCCGGTCACGACCAGCGCGGCGGCGATCAACAGGCCCCAGAGCAACCAGGTCTTCCAGTCACGGGGCGATGACGGAGGCTGCAATGCAGCCTGCGCCGACAGGACTTCCGGTTCCCCGAGGCGAGCTTCCTGCGGTTTCCAGTCGTCTCCGTTCTTTTGTCGCAATGCGGTCACGGTCTGCGGCAATGTCGAAGCGGCCCTCTGTGCCTTGGCGCTGCCTGTCGCCAACGAATAGGGAGCTTCGCCCTGAGTCAGAAACAAGATTGCCTCCGGGTGATATCCCAACCGCAGCACCGGCAGCTGATCGCCGCTCATGGGCGTGAGCGCCGAAAGACGCCATTGATGATCGCGCCGCATATCCAGCAACGGCTGCGCAGCGGAACGCTCCGCATTGCCGTCGCTGCGTACGCCATAAACCATCCATGGCCTGGCGGCATGGCGCCAGGCAGCTTCATCGCCATCGCGGCTGTACAAAGTCCACTCGTTGGCATTGTTGTCGGCAAAAGCCAGGTCGGCCAACTCGATCGGGAAGCGCCCTTGCATATGGAACTGGATATATGTCTGGCCTTGCTCCTGCACCCATTGCCCGTGCAGCTCACGCCATAACACGTCCGACGCTGCCGGCGCGGACGAAGGCTTGGACTCCGCAGTCACCCGGGTCAAGCGCAGGCTGCCGTTTCCGTCCTGCGGCCGCAGCCGCAAGTAGTGATAATTGCTGTCCAGCTCGATCCGGTCCTGTCGCAGATGCTCGCCGTTGCGGGTCAGATCCAGCAGCAGCGCTCCCCGTTCGAGTTCATGCCAGTTGCGCAGATCATCGCTGCCGTCGATTCGCAGGTACTGTTCGAACGGCCTCGCATCGCTGGTCCAATCCAATACCAGCGCCTGGATGGGTTGGCGAAAAGCGGAAGCATCGACCAGCCAGCCGCCAGGCTTGGCGGCGCCATCAGTGGATGCAATCACCCGCGTATTGATCGACTGAACGCGGCCATCGTGATTGCGCTCTACCAGCAGGGTGATGTCTTCGCCGTTTCCAGCGGCGGGAGACGCCGGCAAATCGAACCATGGCAAGGTCCCGCTCGTTGAAGGAACGGCCACCGAACCCACGACCGGTTTGGTCAGCATCGCGGGCAGCGACTGCCCCTGTGCGTTGAATACTTCCACATCGCCCAGATCGCGGCGATATGCCGTCTCATAGACCTCCGGGGTCAACGTCACCTGATACACGCTGTCACCATCGGCAGCGAGTTCCAGGCTCCATTGCTGCGCATAGTCCGCACGGGAACCGGCAACCGCCAGTCCCGCACAGGAGATCAATACCAGCGCCGACCAGCGCCCGATACCCCTGTACATGTTCATGCCCCCTCCTTTTTTTCGCTTCGTGGCGGTGCCGGGGCGAAATAACCCACGGTCACGCACAACATGCCGTATGCGATGAAGGAAGCGATTCCCAACGCATTACCCAGATTGCCGCGATCGATCAAGGCCAGTTTGCCGAGCACGATCGCCATCAGCACCGCACCAGCCAGCCATATCGCCCGTTGCCCCCTGCGCGAACCGATCACCCATCCCAGCACGCCGAGGATGCTCCAGACCACCGTCAGACTGGTCTGGGCCAGCACACTGGAAGGCAGTGACGGACTCCACGCTTCGCCTCCCCAATGATGCACCGCTCGCAATGTCATGAAACTGATCAACAGAAAGCCCGCGGCGGCCGGCATTTCCCAGCGTGCCCGCCCCGGTTCCTGGCCCACGGCCCTGCCAGTGACGACCCACATGCCCAGGACCAACACGGCGACCAGCATCAGCTCCATCGGGTTGACCAGGGGAACCCATGGCAACGGTGCGCTCCCTCCGGCCAGCTTCAGCGCAACGAACCACCAGAGCCCTGCCACGGTCAACAGCACCCATTGCAAGGGCCTGCGCAGCGAATCGAATGTGGATCCTAGCGGCAGGGTGAGCCAGTTCCAGCGGAACAGGGACAGCACCAGCACGATGCACCAGGGCAGGACCCAACCCGCGGCGCACCAGCCTTCGTCCAGATCGAAGCGCTCGCCCATCCAGGCCAGCAACAACGAAAACGATAGTGGCCATACCAGCCACCAAGCGAATTGCGCGCCCTTGGCTACCGGGACATTGCCGCTGCGCAGACACCACAGGCTGCGGATTCCGAGTACGCCATAAGCCAGCCATGCCCAGAGGCCATTACCCGCAAATGGCTGCCCATACATCCCGGTCTGGATCAGAGCCACAGGCAGCGCGAGAGCCAAAGCCGACAATGAGGTCAACCCCAATGCCAAGGCAGGACGCCATCGGCATGCTTCCGCCGCCAACCAACCTGTCAGCGCCACGAATCCCAACGTCGCATGCAACATGTCCCCACGCGGCACGAAGACATAGATTTCATGCAAACCGTTGCCGACCCACCACAGCATTCCCCACAGATACAGCAGCGTGGCGGGAATGTTGAACCTTTGCTCCCGGTAGCACCACGCACCCGTCCATCCCGACAAGGTGATCAGCAGAGCACTGACGAAAGCAGGATTGAGTACTGCCCATTCACCGCTGAATGCGGGCACTGTATCGGCACTTGCCACCATGAACGCAACCGCCGCCGCCAGTTGCAGGAGTACGCCACCGACCCGGTACAGCCATTGCCGCTGGCGCAGGCCGAGCCAGATCAACACCGTACCTTCCACTGCAAACATGCCCGCCGTGATCCTCGCCGACAAGGCAAGAGGCACCGCCAGCGTCGCGAAACCGATCGCCAGTGCGGCATAGGACTGGACCAGCAACGTGTGACCCCGGCGTGACCGCAACCAGACGGACAATGCGATGTAGATCGCCGCCAGCGCTATGGCGCTGAATGCCAGCAGCATCCGCTCATCATGCAGCATCCCCGCCTGCAGCAGGAACGCGACCGGAGGTGTCACGAATATGAGGCAACGATCCGCCAGATCGATACGCTGCTTCGCTTGCATCACGGCATTGATGACCGGAATCAGCAGGTAGAAGCAGAAGAACAGAATCAGGAAAGGTTCGGTACTCGCGAACTGCGATGGGAGATAGCGCGTGACTCCCCAAACCGTGCCGATGCCGAACGTGAACACGAATCCAAGCAGGTTGAGCCCGTGCCATGTCCGCTTCCAGGCAATGCCGAATATGGCCGCATTCAGAATCGCATAGTACGAGAACAAGGCGACATGATTGCCGCTGTCGGTGGATAGCCAGATCGGAGCCAAGAATCCCGCCAATATCGCGGATACCGCTAACGCTCTGGCGTTTTGCAACACCGCCAATATCCCGGCGGCGAAGACCAGAACGACACTCAACCCGAACGCCGCCGGCAAGGGAATCAACTTGTACAGCTTGAATGCGGCGAAGACCGTCAACAGCAGGACGCCTATCGCACCGCCCTGCAGGCTCAACGCGAATCCCCGATGCCGTTCGCGTTTGCTCCACGCGAACAGCAATGCGCCGAGCGCCGCAGCGGAAACCGTGGCCAGACGCAGCTCGATCGGGAATACCAGCCAGCCTTGATCGCTGACGTATTTCAGCAATGCGGCAACGCCTGCGAACAGCACCAGCACACCGATCTTCACCGGGACATTGCCCTCGGTGAACCAGCGTTTCATTGCTGAAAAAGCCCAACTCGCCAGATCTGGTGCCTCGGGCTCCCGCGGCGCAGGCGGTACCCATTGAGTCGTTTCCTCTGGCGCGTGATGTTCGAGGGTTTCCAGGCGTGGCAATGGCGGCGGCGTACTGGCCGCCGGTACGGGTTCCGGTACCGATTCATTGCGAACCACCACCACGGGCGGTTCCGGAACGTGGACAGATGTCGGCGGCGGAGCCTGCGCAGCGGACGTATCGCTTTGCTGGTACCGGTTCGAATCCTGGACAGAAGATTCCGTCGGCCTCAGGGCACTTTGCGCTGCGGCTTGCCGATGGACATGATGTTCCAATGCCCCTACACGGCGCTTCAAGCCGGCGAGCGAAACCAGCACCCCAATCAGCAGAGCCGAGGCTACCGCCAGCGCCAGTACCAGCACCATTATCAGAAATCGCGTCAAATACCACTCACCCATCATGGTTCCCCCTGTAGGCCAACATTCCAGTCACGACTACCGGCGCCCGTTCTTCAGACCGGATCAAGTCTGAAGCAAATGAGCGATGGATGGGATGTCGATATTCGCGTGCAGGCCGTTTCGTGCCGAAAGGTATCAAATACTGATACTCCAACCACACTGCCTGCTTCAACATTTCGCACCTGCCCTGCACCACGAAAAGACTTCCCGCCATCTACGACAAAGCCCCGAAACCGGGGCTTTGCGTTGCTGACGGACCGAAGCCGGCGCAGCTACTTCTCGGCGACGACCTTGACCATTTCCAGGCACTTGTTGGAATAGCCCCACTCGTTATCGTACCAAGCCACCAATTTGACGAAGGTGGAATCCAGCGCGATACCGGCACCGGCATCGAAAATCGAGGTTCGCGGATCGGTACGGAAATCGGTCGCAACAACCTTGTCTTCGGTGTAGCCGAGGATTCCCTGCAGCGCGCCCTCGCTCTGAGTCTTGACCTCGGCGCAGATATCTTCGTAAGTGGCCGGCTTTTCCAGCTCGATCGTGAGGTCGATCACCGAGACATCGGACGTGGGCACGCGGAACGACATGCCGGTGAGCTTCCTGTTCAGCGCCGGAATGACCTTGCCGACGGCCTTGGCGGCGCCGGTGGACGAAGGAATGATGTTTTCCAGAATGCCGCGGCCGCCGCGCCAATCCTTGTTGCTGGGACCATCCACCGTTTTCTGCGTTGCAGTGGCGGCATGCACCGTGGTCATCAAACCGCGCTTGATGCCCCAACGGTCATGGACGACCTTGGCCAGCGGGGCCAGACAGTTGGTCGTGCAACTGGCGTTGGAAATGACCGCTTCGCCCTTGTATTCCCGATGATTGACGCCGAAAACGAACATCGGCGTATCGTCCTTGCTGGGTGCGGAAAGAATGACCTTCTTCGCGCCTGCCGCAATATGCTTGTTGGCGGTTTCCGCGGTGAGGAACAGCCCCGTGCATTCCAATACCACGTCGGCGCCGATCTCATTCCATTTCAGGTTGGCCGGATCGCGTTCCTGGGTCAGGCGGACCTTCTTGCCATTGACGACCAGGTGGCCGCCTTCCACCTTCACATCGCCTCTGAACTGCCCGTGTACGGAGTCGTATTTCAGCATGTACGCCAGATAGTCGGGGTCCAGCAGGTCGTTGATCGCAACGATTTCGATCTCGTCACCAAAATTCTGAATGGCCGAGCGCAGGACATTGCGTCCGATACGGCCAAAACCGTTGATACCCACTTTGATTGCCATAGATCGAACTCCTAGATGATGGACCAAACTACCGCAGGGATTTGCAGAAACGCATATGCTAACAGGCGCGCATTCACTGAAACGATACGTGCTGCGGGAAATTGAATGCAGCCCAAACAATCAGCCGCCCTTGATTGAAATCAATCGCACACTTGATAAAGAAATGTTAAATTACGCCCATCTTCCACCACAGAGACTTAAAAACATGCATAAGAATGTTTCTTTCAAGCTTCTGGCTACCGGTTTGGCTGTTGCCCTGACCGCTGCCACCATTCCTGCCATGGCGCAGTCGCGTGGCGATTGGACCATCGGTGCCGGCTTGGGCATGGTGAGCCCGAAGTCCAGTAACGGCACCCTCGCGGGCGCTCTGAAGCTGGATGTCGATAACGACACCAAGCCGACCGTCACTTTCGAGTACTTCGTCTACGACAACCTGGGCGTCGAAGTTCTGGCTGCGTGGCCGTTCCAGCACGACATCAACATCAAGGGCTTGGGCCGCGTCGGTTCGACCAAGCACCTGCCGCCGACCGTGTCGCTGCAGTATCACTTCAACAGCCAGGGTACGATTTCTCCGTTCATCGGCGTGGGTGTGAACTACACCAACTTCTTCAGCGAGAAGACCAAAGGTGTGCTGCGTGGCGGCGACCTGAAGCTGGACGACTCCTGGGGTATTGCCGGTCATGTCGGCGTTGACGTTGCCGTCGGCGAGCGTGGCGCGGTACGCGTTGACGCCCGTTACATGGACATCGACAGCAAAGTCAAGCTGGACGGCGCCAAGCTGGGTACCGCCAACATCGACCCGTGGGTCTGGGGCGTTTCCTACATCTGGAAGTTCTAAGCAAATCGCTTAGCCATTGCCAACAGCTGTATCGCGGGCCATGTCGGATCATATCTGACATGGCCCGTTTCTTTTGTCCCTGACTTCAGCCATCCGTACTCTTGAGTCGAGAAATTGGTTCGCCTCCAACTCCACCTTTTCCGAGTCGATGCCAAGATTCGATCGGGCCTGATCCGCATGGGAAAACGCGATCGATCCGGTCACTGTTCCACCTGACCAGTGACGCTACCAAACCGGGCAAATGCAGGTCTCGCGCCTGCCATGCCGGAACACGGAATTCCGTGCCGCACTCCACCGATGCCCCGTCACCAATACGAAACCATCGCATTCGGCAATGACGGCAGGACAATTGCCGCTCTCTTCGGGATGAAAGAAATCGAGCGATAGCAGTGTCCATCCTTGAGCCGATTACAGAAAAAACATGAGACATGGCGATCGGATACGCGGAGAACCTCCAGGGAGGGACTCCCTTCCCCAAAGCCGCTCTCCTGCTTTTGCCGTTCCCTAGCCTATCTTCCTTATTCGGCCTGCTGCCGAACGAACGGCAGCTCGCCTGGCATCTTCGAAGATGCCGGGCGGTACCTCAGTTTCCGGTGCAAAGGCAGTCAGCTCTGTCCAAAGGCCAAGCGCATCAGCGCAACGACTTGGCGGCCTCCACGACCTTCTCCACGGTGATCCCGAAATATGCATACAAGGCACTGGCTGGCGCGGAAGCACCAAAAGTGTCGATTCCGATGACAGCGCCATCCAGGCCCACATATTTGCGCCAGAAGCCGGTCACTGCCGCTTCCACGGCGACTCGCTTGCGGACGCTGCGGGGCAATACCGCTTCACGGTATGCGGCGCTTTGGCGGTCGAAAACATCCGTCGAAGGCATCGAGACCACGCGGGTTTTGATCCCGGCCGCATCCAGTATCGTTTTGGCCTGAGTGGCCAGCGCCACTTCCGAACCGGTACCGATCAAAATCAGATCGGGCGTGCCATCGGCATCCGCCAGCACATAGCCTCCGCGCTGGATCAGTTGCACCTGTTCGTTCGAGCGCGGCTGGTGCGGCAGGTTCTGCCGGCTGAAGACCAGGCAACTCGGACCTTCCCTGCGTTCGATCGCGGCACGCCAGGCCACCGCCGATTCGACCGCATCGCATGGGCGCCATACGTCGTTGCCGGGGATGTAGCGCAACGAGGCCAGATGCTCGACAGGCTGGTGCGTCGGCCCATCCTCTCCCAGGCCGATCGAATCATGCGTATAGACATGGATGGCATGCGCCGGAATCAGCGCGCTCATGCGGACGGCATTGCGCGCGTAATCACTGAAGACGAGGAAGGTAGCATCGAATGGCAGGAACCCGCCATGCAGGGCCAGCCCGTTGGCGATGGCGCTCATGCCGAACTCGCGCACGCCGTAATAGACATAATTGGCGTTGGGATCGTCGCTGGCCACGGTCTTGCTGGCCTGCCACAGCGTCAGGTTCGAATGCGCCAGATCCGCCGAACCGCCGATCATTTCCGGCAGCAACGGCGCGAAGAACTCGATCGCCATCTGCGAAGCCTTGCGGGACGCGACCACCGGACCTTCCCGCTGCAACTTTGCGATAAAGGCATCGGCCGCATCGGCAAAATCCGCAGGCAACTCGCCGTGAGAACGGCGCGCCAACTCTTCCGCTTCCTTCGGATAATGCGCGGCGTATCGATCGAACAGGCGGTTCCACTGTTCCTCGCGAACCAGCCCGGTATTGCCCGCACGCCAGCCATCGTAGATTTCCCGGGGGATATCGAATGGCGCATACGGCCAATCCAGCGCCTTGCGCGTCGCTTCCAGTTCATCCTTGCCCAGCGGTGCGCCGTGCGAGGACTCCTTGCCCGCCTTGTTCGGGGAACCGAAACCGATCACGGTCCGGCAGCAGATCAACGTCGGCTTGCCGGTTTCGATCAATGCGGTCTCGATAGCGGCCTTGATCGAGTCGGCATCGTGTCCATCCACGCCACGAACCACTTGCCAGCCGTAGGCCTCGAAACGGGCCGGGGTGTCCTCGGTGAACCAGCCCTGGGTGTTGCCATCGATCGAGATGCGATTGTCATCCCAGAAACAGATCAGCTTGCCCAGTTTCCAGGTCGCCGCCAGCGCTGCCGCCTCATGGGAAATGCCCTCCATCAGGCAGCCGTCGCCCAGGAACACCCAGGTGCGGTGATCGACGATTTCGTACTCGGGTCGATTGAAGCGCTGTGCCAGCAGTTTTTCCGCCAATGCGAAACCCACGGCGTTGGCCAGACCCTGGCCCAAAGGACCCGTGGTGGTTTCGACTCCCGGCGCTTCATACCGCTCCGGATGTCCGGCGGTCTTGCTGTGCAGTTGCCGGAAACGCTTGATTTCCTCGATCGGCAGATCGTAGCCCGACAGGTGCAGCAAGGCGTACTGGAGCATCGAGCCATGACCGTTGGAAAGTACGAACCGGTCGCGATCGAACCAACCCGGATTGTTCGGATTGTGTCTGAGGTAATCGTTCCACAGCACCTCCGCGATATCAGCCATGCCCATGGGCATTCCCGGATGCCCCGACTTGGCCGCCTCGATTGCATCGACGGCGAGAAAACGGATGGCATTGGCAAGCTGGCGGCGAGTTGACGTGGTCATGGCGAAAGTCGGTGCGGTCCAAGAGATGTCCGCTGAACGCGGGGCCGTTATTGTCCCACGCGCAAGGCGTAAAGCACACCGGAACCTGATCGCGAACCGGGTACGGAGGTCCCGGACAGCCGGTTTCAGTCCGGATGCGGATCCGGCAGGTCGTCCTCTCCCTTGGCCACCAGTGTCGCCAGCACCCGATCGCCGCTGACATTGAGCGTGATTCGGCACATATCGAGGAAACGGTCCACCCCCATGATGATGCCGATGCTTTCCGGGTTCACACCGACCATGACGCAGATCATCGCAACGACCGGCAACGAGCCGGCCCGGACACCAGCGGTGCCGATGCCGCCGAGGATGCAGACGAACATCACCGTCAGTTGCTGAAACAGGGTCGGTTCGACTCCGAGCAACTGGGCGAGGAACAGCACGGTGACACCTTCGAACAACGCCGTGCCGTTCTGGTTGCCGGTCGCGCCGACCGTCAACACGAACCGGGAAATCTTGGTGCAGCTTCTTTTCCGCCACCCGCGGCGAGGTGGGCAACGTGGCGTTGCTGGAAGCGGTGGAGAACGCCATCACCATCACTTCCTGGATCGCGCTGAAAAACTCCCTCGGCGAGCGTCCCGCATACCACAGCGCCAGCGAGTAGACGACGAACGTATGCAACAGCAGGGCCAGCACGACGACACCGACGTAGGCGCCGAGCCGCGGCAGCAACTCCCACCCCATCAGGACCGCGGCTTAGCAAACCGCCCGTCGGCGCCGGAGCGGCGCCACCACGATCATGATAGTGGATCGAGTCTCCAGACCCGGACCAGACGGGAACGGACGATTACCAGTCAGCGGCGCGGATACAGTGGCGGCAACGAGGGGATGTCCGTTGTCGACTCGTCGCCTTCGGGTACCCACTCCGGTCCCTTGCGGAATGCTTCGCGCAGCGCATTGCGAGCGGCGGGCACATCGCCATCGCCCCAACGGGCACGCCGCAACCGCTCGATCGATGCACGCTGTTCCGGATCGGCAAGCTCGGCCATCAATGCATCCAGATCCGGGAGAACAGGGTCATGCATTTGTCGCAGCACATCCCCGACCCCGCCCAGCTCGCCTGCATCGAGCGCCCGCTTCAGATCGGCCCGTGTGCGAACCTGCGCACCCGTGCTTCCTGCCCACCCGCCCGCATCGACAGCATTGCCGTTCTTTCTTCGCGATTGCCACCACCAGGCCAGCATCGTCAGAAGCCACAGACATGCCATCACGATGGACAGGATCTTCCAAAGGGGTCCCGATGCAGCCGACGCTGTCGCGGCCAGCGGGACAACGGCCCCTTGTGCGGGACTGCTTGCAGTCACGGAGGCCGGCACCACCGGTAATGTGGCCAGGCCTGTACCCGGCGTCACCTGCACATTCAAGTCGGGAAGCCTCGATATCCGCGCCTCACCCCTGCCGGTGTCCCACCAAGCCATTTGCATACCGGGAATGGCGAGCGTGCCTGCGGCATTGGGCACCACCGAGTATTTGCGGATCATGCGCAGTTGCTGCGAACCGTCGACGAAACTGTCCGAATACTCCACCGGCTCCGGAAACACTTCCGCGCCGGACACGGTCAACAGCGGCCACTCGGAGAATTGCTCGCGCGCGGCCCCCCGCGCAGTCATTTCCACTCCCAGCGTCATCGATTCCCCTGCCACCATCCGCCCGACCGGCGAATGTGCGTAGCGCAGTTCCAGATCATGCAAAGGCAGCCAGGGTTGTGGCGCCTGTGCCGGCAATGCGCGGACCTGCAATGTCATCGGCCGTCCCCTGGCTTGCAGATCGTTGGAACTGAAGAAATCCCAGCGGTTGTACAGATCCTGGCTCTGTCCCTCGAAACGCGGCGCCGGCAATGTCAGTGCTCCGCTGGATTCCGGGATCAACAGATAATGGCGTTCGATGGACAGATAGCGGCGTCCGTTGATCGTCCGCGAAGACTGCACATCGTCCCCGATCTGCCGCAGGATCGCGCCATCCGGCACCGGCAGTTCCAGCTGTCCGGATGCGATGCCCACCGCAAAGCTCAGCCTCACCACCACACTGACGGTTTGTTGCACATAGGGGTTGTCGTCATCGACTTCGGTTTCGAGTACCACCTGGTCCGCAGGACCCGTGGACGAAGCCTGTGCCGCAGGCAATACCGTCAATGACAGTATCTCGGTGGATTCACCGCCCACTTTGAGCGAAGGCACGCTCACATGCCCTTCGCGAACCGGTCTGAGCACCATGCCGAAGACCGTACTCGAACGCGATCGGCCATTGATGTTCTCGTACCGCTGGTTCCTGAAAGGGTCGCTGATTTCGAAATCCGAACGCAACGGCGTGTAGTCCGGCGTCACCGGGCCGCCCTGGTCGGTCTCGATGTTCAGGACCACCGGCTGATCCACCATGACCTCGCTCCGGTCCAGCCATGCCCGCGTGACGGCCCGCGCCTGCGTGTACGCAAACGACATCAGCACAACGCAAAATATGGCCATGAGCGATCGACGACCATGCCCGACAATCGTTTGCATATGACGCCATCCCCGGAACTCAATCATTGCCCGTCTTCCGCCGACGCTCGTACTCCAGCCGGAATTTGGTCTTCAGCAAACCGCCGGGATCATCCGGAACCCGTTGCAGCCAGGCCTCCCTCGCCTGCCGCCATTCGCGCTCCTCGATGCTTTCGACCCGCTCGACCGCATCGTGCCGGCGTGCCGAACCCGGCTGCGAAGCGGTTTCGCCATTCTGTTGCATTGCCTGCTGCATACGCTGACGTTGCTCGGCATCCGCCGCCGCCTGTTGCTCCTGGTCATCCGGTTGTGGTGACGCTCCACTGGATTGCGATGTACGGTTTCGAGACTGGCGATCCGCCTGGCTATCGCCAACCCCCTGTACCTGCAGCCGGGAAGCCGACGGTGACACGTCCCCGTTGCCGGAATCGGGGCGGGCCTGCGACCGCGGTTCACCGGAACCGCTTGAATCGGTCGACTGATCCCGTTGCGAAGCTGACTCCTGCGATTGCGACGAATCGGACGATCCTTGTTGTCCCGCATTATTACGGTTGTCTTGCTGTTGCGAGGACGGCTGCTGCGACGAATCGTTCCGTGCCAAGGAAGACTGCGATTTCCGGGCCGCCTCGACCAGATCCCGGTTATGGCGGGCATCCGCGAAGCCCGGCTGCGCCTTCAACGCATGATCATAGGCTGTGATTGCATCGTCATAGCGGCCCTGCCTGGCCAACGCATTGCCGAGATTGTATTGCCCTTCCGCATTGTCCACGCTTCCGAAAGCTTGTTCGGCGGCCGCAAAATCGCCTTTCCGATAGGACTCCACGCCCTGGTCCAACCGCTGCTGCCAGACCTGATCCACGCGCCGCCACCAATTGCCCGGTTCCGCCGCCAAGGCCGGAGGCGCAGACTGCCACAGCCAGAATCCCAGCAGGACGACCGGCAGCGTTGCACCACGCTGGAACAACGGCAATACCCACAACAACAACAAGGGCAACAGCAGATAGCCTTGATCCTGCCAGACTTTGCCACTCTCCCCAGCAGCGGCCTCCCCTGCGCTGACAGTGGCCGCATCAAGCACATCCAGACTGCGCAAGTCGCTATCATTCAACGATATCGGTGCATAACCACCACCGCCCGCCTGCGCCAACGCGCGCAAACCTGCCGTATCCAATCCCGCGACTCCACCGCCCACACCCAACACCGATACCCGATATCCCTGCCGGCGTGCCGCCGCTGCCGCGGCAGTGGCCAACGCTCCGGCACGATCGGTCAGCAGTAGAATCTCGCCTCGCGCAAATCCGGTCTGTTTCAGCAGCTTCGCCGACCAGGCGATGGCGCGATCGGGGCGCTGTCCGGCGACCGGCATGATCGAGGGAGACAGCGCGTCAAGGAACAGGGCGACATTGGCGATGTCATCGGTCAGCGGCGCCACCGTGAATGCGTCATCCGCCCAGACCACCAGTCCGACCTGACCCACCGAACGCTCCCGCAGCAATGCCGCGATCTTGCCCTTGGCCCGGAGCAACCGTGACGGAGGGAGGTCCGTGGCCGCCATGCCGCTGGACAGGTCCAGCGCGATCACCAGCGGTTGCTCGGTGCGCCATAACGGTTGCTCCACCTGTCGCCAACTGGGACCGGCCAATGCCGCCACTGTCAGCAGGAATCCGAGGCTGCGCAGCAACGGTACCCAATTGATCCGCGATGCCCCGGCGGATTCCAGCAATTCGGGCAAAAGATGCGGGTCCACCGTCCTGTGCCAAACGGCCGCCCGCCGCCGCCGCAATCCGCCAACCCACCAGAGCAGGGGCAATGCCGCCAAGGCCCAGAACCAGACAGGCCGAAGAAAATGCAGGTTGTTCCACGCCTCGCTCATGCGCCGTCCCTCTTCGGCCAGAGGAATCCCAGCAATGCCAATCCTGCCGCCATTGCGAGCGGCACGGGATAGCATTCGATCCTGGGACGAATGCTCGCGCCCTTCATGTCGACAGGCTCGAGCCGGTTCAGCTCGGCATAGATCGCCACCAGTTCCTTGGTATTGCCGGCGCGGAAGAAACGTCCGCCGGTTTGGTCGGCGATCTGTCTCAATGTTGGTTCATCGATGTTGTCGCGACCCGTGACCGGCAGACGTATGCCGAACAGGGCCATACCCCGATTGCCACCGAACCCGATGGTATAGACACGCACATGTTCGGCCTTGGCGATCTCCGCCGCTTTCAGAGGATCCAACGAGCCGGCGTTGTTCACTCCATCGGTCAGCAGGATCAGTACACGGTCGCCCTCGGGCTGCTCCCGCAGGCGCTTGACCACCAGGCCGATGGCATCGCCCATCGCGGTTTCGCGCCCGGCAAGCTGCACCACGCTGTCACGCAATTGATCCCGGACCGAATCATGGTCCAGCGTCAGCGGCGTCAACACGTAGGCACGGTCGCCAAACACCAGCAACCCTATCCGATCGCCAGCGCGACGCGCCAGGAAATCCGACAGTACCGCCTTAGCCGCGGTCAGTCTGTCCATGACGCGACCACCCAGTTCCATGTCCGGTTCGCTCATGCTGCCGGACAGATCCACGGCCAGCATCATCTGCCGCCCTCGTTGCGGCGGTTCGACCGGCTCTCCCAACTGCTGCGGGCGCGCGGCGGCAAGACACAGCAAAACCCATGCCGCCCAGATCCACCCGTTTCCCGTGGCTGCGGCACCTCGGCGCTGCTGTTCTTCGATGACCTCCAGATGCCGCCCATAAGGCACCTTCAGCGCATCGCTGCGCTGGCGACGCACTGGCAGCAATAGATGCGCCAACCAGGGCAACGGCAATGCCAGCAGTATCCACGGCCATGCGAAATCGCTGAAGAGTCCGTCCCAATTGGCGATGGCCAGCATGCTCATCTTCGCCTCGCCATCAGTTCCAGGAAACGGATACGGGCCAACTCCCGCAACTGTTCGAATTGCCGGGAATCGACATCACGCCGGTATCCGCCTTCGAGCAACAGACGCCCCGCGCCTTCCGAAAAAGCACGCCCCTGCTTCCCATCGAGAAACCGTAGCCATGCCTCTCCCTGCAGACGATCCGCATCGGCATCCGCCCGCCGCGCCGCACGCCGCAACAGCTCCGACATCGCGGCAACATGACCCGGTGTTGCCTCACGGCCGCATGTCGCATCGAATCCTTGCCGCCATAGACGATAACGACGTTGCCGCCGTTGCATCCAAAACAACGCCACCAGAATGCATGACAGCAGAACAACCACCACGATCCACCAGCCGGGCGCCGGCGGCCACCATGACGGCGCAGGGGGCAAATGCACATCGCGCAACGGCAGATCGGAAGGGTTCACGGGCAATCGTCCCGCACCGCTGTCCAGGTGCAAGGTGGCAGCGGGATCAAGCACCTGGACCAACCGCGATGGAAAGCGTCGACTTTCATCTCTCACCCACTGTCCGTTTGTTGGCAAAGGGCGAACGCCAGGCATTGCTGGGATCCGCCGTCGCCAGCACCCGAACCTGTACACCCAGCCTGGGCAACGACTCCAGCGCATCTTCCACCGGCATCACGAATTCATGCCGCCACTGCTCACGAGTGCCGGACTGCGCCAGCGAAAGCGTCATGCGCCGCCCATCGGAAACGAAAGGCAACAATGCCTGGGGCGGATCGATTTCCAGTGCATCCACCAATATCAGCAATGTGACGCTGTTATGGGCGGCCAGCGCACGCCAGCGCGAAAGCGGAATATCTGCAAGACTGCCCGAGTCGGCCAATACCATTATCCGGGTTCCCGGGCGCGCCAGTCGCGTCGCCCGCTCCAACGCTATTCCCAACCCCAGGTCATCCGCCGGCGGCCCGGAATACCAGGCCGCCAACGCACTCAATACTCGCCTTGCGCCGCGCATACCGCTCGCGGGAGGCGTCGGCGGTTCACGCTGGCTCCCACGCAAGGCGGCGATCCGATCACCTGTACGCAACGCCATCCATACCGCCACCGCGCCCGCCCGCGCTGCCTGCACCGATTTGAAGCGCACGCGCGTCCCGAAATACAGGGACTTCGCAGTATCGGCGACCAGCAGCGTCAGGCGTTCCCGTTCGACCTGAAACAGTTTGGTGTGGGTCCGGCCACTGCGCGCGGTCAGGCGCCAGTCGATATGGCGAACCTCGTCGCCGGGGATGTATTCACGCGACTCCGCATATTCCATGCCGCGTCCTCGCTGGTTCGATTGCGATGGACCGCTGATGCCATGATGGCCGCGCCTGGCGACGACCCCGCGTTGGGTCAGCGCACGCAGTGCCAGCAACTCGGCCAACGTGGGTTTGAGTCCATCGTTCATCGCTGATTCCACAATCGAATCAATGGTTATCGAAACCTGTTGCCGGCTACGGCAACGGCACCTTGTCCAGCAAGGCCTGAACCAGGCGATCGCCATCCCAACCTTCGGCGGCCGCTTCGTAGGTCGGCAACACGCGATGTCGCAGGACATCGCCGGCAACCGCGCGGACATCTTCCGGTGTCACATAATCGCGTCCCGCAAGCCAGGCGCGCGCCTGCGCACACCGCTCCAAGGCGATCGAGCCGCGCGGACTGGCGCCCCACGCGATACGTTCCGCCAGCTCCCGGTCATAGGTACCGGCATTGCGCGAAGCAAGCACTATTTCGATCAGATAGCGTTCGAGCGGCGGCGCGACATGCGAACCAAGCACCGCTCGCCTGGCCTCGAACACTTCCCGCTGCGAGAGCTTCCGGAGCACGGCATGGGACCTGGAAGAACCGCCAAGCGCATTCTCGCGTGCCAGACGCAGAATCTCCGCTTCCTTGTCCGCATCCGGATACCCGATCCGCACATACATCAGAAACCGATCCAGCTGCGCCTCGGGCAGAGGGAAAGTGCCTTCCTGCTCGATGGGGTTCTGCGTGGCCATCACCAGGAACAACTGCGGCAACGGATAGGTCGTGCGCCCCACCGTCACTTGCCGCTCTCCCATGGCTTCCAGCAGCGCGGACTGCACCTTGGCCGGGGCCCGATTGATTTCATCCGCCAGCAACACCGAATGAAAGATCGGACCTGGCTGGAACTCGAAACGTCCTTCCTGGCCACGCCAGATTTCAGTACCCGTCAGATCCGCCGGCAACAGGTCGGGAGTGAACTGGACACGGGCGAAATCGGCCTCGAGATAGGACGCCAGAGCCCGGATGGCTGTGGTCTTGGCCAATCCAGGCGCACCTTCCACCAGCAGATGCCCATCTGCGAGCAAGGCGATCAGCAGGCGCTCGATCAGCACCTCTTGTCCGACGATCATCTCGGAAAGCCGCATGCGCAAACTGTCGAACACGGCATGCACTGCATCGATGGAAACGGCACGAGCTACGGTTTCGGAGGCGGGGAGAGTATCCATCAACAGGTTGGCAACGGCTCGGAATCGCTATTGTGACCAACAATTCGGGCCAGGGTTCAACTTTCGAAGTTCGGCCCCTCCGGCGATTCAGCCGTTTCTCACACTGACAGCACAATCTTCTTCGCTCCTGTTCCCACTTCCAGACAAGAAAAAACGGGACCGCAATGCGGCCCCGTTTCCCTGTTCCAGCTATCTGGATGGATCAGCGATTCGAAGTACCCGGAAGCGTCGCCGCCCTGTCCGGGTTGTTCTCGCTGCCGGCCACGCGCAGAACACGCGGCGTCACGAAAACCAGCAATTCCGCTTTCTCCTTCGCACGACCACGCTTCTTGAAGAGGTTGCCGAGGAACGGAATATCGCCCAGGAATGGAACTTTCGACACACTGCTGCGATCGGTGAATTCGTACACGCCACCAATCACGATGGTCTGCCCATCCTCGATCAGAACCGCTGTATTGATCTCGCGCCGATTGATCGAAGGCACCTGACCATAACCATCCAGCGTCACCCACTCATCGACTTCATCCTTCTTGAGATTCATGTTGAGGAAGACGCGACCATCATTGGTGATCGTCGGCGTGACTTTCAGCTCCAGAAGCACTTCCTTGAACTGCACGTTCGCCGTCGCAACACCGGTATTGCTGCCGGTAATGGTCACATAACCGATTTCCTTGCCTTGCTTGATGACACCTTCCTGCTGGTTGGAGGTGACGATACGAGGATTGGAAATGACCTCTCCACGCCCTTCTTCCTGAAGCGCTGAAAGTTCCAGATCCAGACTGAAGTTCTTACCCAGCAAGGTATAAGCGATGCTCGGAATCGAGGCGCCAACCGTCGTCATTCCGAAAGCAGGAAGGTTGACGTTGGGGCCGGCATTGGTCGAACCAAGCGAGGTACCGATAGATGCTTCGTTGTCGCCGTTGTTGTAGAAACGATTGCCGGCGACGCCAAACCGGACACCCAGGTCGCGCGCGAAAGTATCCGTCGCAATCACGATACGGCCTTCGATCAGGACCTGATCCACAGGCCTGTCGATGACGGCGACCAGTTCACGCATCTGCGCGACCTTCTTGGGAATATCGCTGATCATCAACGTGTTGGTGCGTTCGTCTGCGACCAGACGCCCGCGCATGGACAGGAATCCATTGTCGCTCTGTTCGGTATTGCCACTGTTATTCGAGCTACCGACACCCTTGGCTTCGGTCAGCGCTTTGAATATGGCAGCGGCGCTGTGATAGTTGATCTGGATATAGTCGGTGATCAGTTCCTGCCGGTTCTCGATCTCCTGACGCGCCATCTCCAGCCGTTTTTCGTAATCAGCCAGCTCCGGCTGCGGAGCGACCCAGATCACATTGTCATCACGCCGTTTGTCCAGTCCCTTGGCGCGCAAAATGATATCCAGCGCCTGATCCCACGGTACGTTGACCAGGCGCAGGGTCACATTGCCCTGG
The DNA here is from genome assembly GCA_031263725.1 of Lysobacteraceae bacterium. Taxonomy (GTDB): domain Bacteria; phylum Pseudomonadota; class Gammaproteobacteria; order Xanthomonadales; family Xanthomonadaceae; genus JAITWM01. Next base: position 23,506 of record JAISFF010000024.1, read on the forward strand.
ACCGTATCCGACGCCACGATATTGAGGTTGGATTCTTCGGCGATGAGCTGCAGAACGGTCCGGACCGGGACATCCTGGAAGTTGAACGTGACCGGACGGCCGCTATAACCGCGTGCCTCGACCTGGACCCTGGCGCTATCCAGCGCACTGCCCGGCGCTCTGACCGCACCAGTGGCGGCGCGAGAAGAACGGGGCGTTACTTCCACGACGTATTCGTTGCCGGTCTGATAGGCCAGGGACTCATAGTCGCCCTTGGTCGACAGCACCAGTTGGGTGCCTCCACCATAGGGACGAGTGTCGATGCGCTGCACCGGTGTCGCGAAATCGGCGACATTCTGCATCCGCTGCAACTGCGCCGGCACCGTGACATTGGCGATATCGACAATCAGTTGCCCGCCTTCGTTACGCAAGTCGGGAGCCACTCCCGTACCGTCGAAACGCAGGATCAGGCGTCCGGTACCGTCCTCTCCACGCTTGAAATCGATCAATGAGATCGCGGCACCGTTGCGAGCCGACGCTGCTCCTGTTGCGCTGGCGACGGCACTGTCCGCCGCGCCCGTCGAAGACGGAGTCGCATATGCGCCGGAAGTAGCCAAGGCAATCGCGAACGCTGCGGCGCTAGCCTGGGCTAGTGTACGGCGTCGGAACGAACAAACGCTCATGGCTTTGAAAAAGGTCATTACATATCCCCTCATTATCGATCTTCCAGCAAAAGCGAAGCCTGCCGTTCTTCCCACCCGCCAGCACCATCGGGCACCAATTCCGTCAAATCAATGTGATTCTCGGATATCGAAGTCACACGCCCGTTATTTTGTCCCATATAAACACCTGGCCGTATACGGTAAGTGGTTTTGTCCGGCGCGGTGACCAAAGCTACCAGACCAGGACCTTTACCGATGGATCCGGCCATGACCAGACTATCGAGCGGAAACTGTTCCAGCGGCTCTTTCTGGCGCGTATCGTCCGGACGCAGGCAATTGGACCCGCTGCATCCTGGATCCCTCCAGTTATCGGAGAAAGGATCACGCAGGTTCTGTGCCGTGTATTGAAAAGTCTCGAACTGTTGGATGAAGGGTTCCGGATCGGGTGGAGGAACCGGCCTCTGTCGCATCTCTTCAGTCCATCTTTGCAAATTCGATACATCGCCAGGAGCACTGGTAATGCCGCGGCCACATCCAGCCAACATCAATACTGCGAGCAACAGCAAGGGCTTGTGCAATGCTGAGTTCATACTCTGCCTCATGTTTCATCGCCCCCCTCTTGCAGGATCTGGCGTTTCCATGACAGTTTCACTGTCATCCAGATAACGGTAGGTCCTGACAGTGCCAGACAGTTCCAGTGCGCCTTGTCCGATGCTACCGGGCTTGCCGCTTCTGGGTTTCAGCGAAATATCGTGCATGGTCAGAATCACGACCCGCGGAAGCGAGGCGACTCCACTGACGAACGCGCCGAACTGGTGATACGAACCCACCATGCGCAGTTCGATCGGTTTCTCGGCATAGAACTCTTTCGCTTCCTCGGGACCCGGCTTGAACAACTCGTTGCTCAAACCGCTTGCCAATGCGGTCTGCGAAATATCCACAATCAGATCCGGCATTTCCGTCTTGCTGGGCAGCTGACGCAGCATCTGGTGCAGGGCTTGCTCCATCCTTTCGAGCTGTGCCCTGAGCGGCTCCAGATTTGCCACTTCCACCTGCTTTTTCTCGAATTCCATGCGAAGGTTGACTTCTTTTGCCTCCAAGGAAACGAGTTCCTCCCTCTGGCTGCGGATATGCAACAGATAGGCCATCACCAGAATGAACAATGAAATCACGACGCAGAAGCCCATCTTGGCCTTCTTTGACCAAGCGCCCATGTTGTTGAAATCAAGGCCTTTGTTTTTACTCATGACCCTGCTCCCTCCTGCGGCGTAGTGGTTTGAACACCGTCGGCCGCATCAGGGCCGGGAGGTGGCGGCTCCACTGCCGGCTTCGCTGCTGCCGGCACTTGCCCCGCGTCGGAAGAAGTGCCTCCGCTGTGGTTGATGGATATACCGGTGGTATCGGAATTCTGCCGGACTTGCTGGGTTGCGCCAGTATCCGCCGAGCCGGCAGCATCCACTGTCACGAGATCCTGTGTACCGTCAGTGTTGGCGTTGGGATCGGCCAACGTCACCCGGACCGTGAACATGTAAGGCAGGACATGATTCGTGTTGATGGTCTTGCTGTCGCCTTCTTTGGCTTCGATGACCGAGAGGTCGGGCTTGATCATCCAGCCTGATCCTTCGAGATTGCGCATGTAGTAACTGACCCGGGTACTCGACTGCGCGCGTCCTTCCAGCGTCAGGATGCTTCCATCCTGCTTGAGCGAGGTCAGCATCACGCCATCGGGAATGGTCCGCACCAAGGCATCGAACAGATGCACCATCTGCGACCGATTCGCTTGCAGTTCCTCGATCACCTTCTGACGTGCCAGCAAGTTGTTGCGCTTGTCTTCGAGTTCCGCAATTTCCTTGATCTGCTCATCGAGCTTCTTGTTTTCAGCCTGCAGGAAGTCGTTGCGCGCGTTCTGGCCGCTGATCTGCATGCTGTAGTAAGTGATGGCCAGGAAAGCCAGCACTATTCCGGTTATCACCGCCAGCCCGAGCGCCCCATAGAAATCGCGCTGCTGCTGCTTGCGGCGTTCCTCACGCCATGGCAATAGATTGATCCGAGCCATCAGTCGAAACTCCTCAGAGCCAGTCCCGTGGCAATCATCAACGCCGGAGCATCCTGCGCCAATGTCTGTGCCTGGACTCTCGGACCCAGCGTCATCTGGGCCAGAGGGTTGGCGATGATGGTCGATACGCCGAGCTGTTCTTCCACCATTGAATACAGGCCCGGAAGCACCGCGGTTCCTCCGGCCAGAACGATCTGCTCGATTCGATTGAATTCGCTGCCGGCATAGAAGAACTGCAGCAGACGACTGATCTGCTGGACAGCGGCCTCCTTGAACGGTTCAAGCACCTCAAGTTCGTAATCGTCCGGCAACCCGCCCCGGCGCTTGGCCATACCGGCTTCGTCATAGCTGAGGCCGTAGCGGCGCATGATCTCGTCGGTCAGTTGCTTGCCGCCGAACACCTGCTCGCGGCTGTACAGGCTCCGCCCCCGCCGCAGGATATTCAATGTGGTCATGGTGGCGCCGATATCGACCAGCGCGACAAGCCCGTCGTCTGGAATCGGCAAGTCGCCGACGATCAGATCGAATGCGTTCTCGATCGCAAAGGCTTCCACGTCGATCACCTTCGCGGTCAGGCCTCCCAGCTCCAGAGCGGACTGCCGAAGCTCGACATTCTCGGATCTCGAGGCGGCCAGCAATACCTGGACCATTTCCGGGCTGTTGGGCATGGGACCCAACACCTCGAAGTCAAGATTGACTTCTTCAATCGGATAGGGAATGTAATTCACCGCTTCCAATTCGATCTGGGCTTCCATCTCACCTTCGTCGAGATCGGCCGGCATTGGGATGACCTTGGTGATCACCGCCGATCCCGCCACGGCGGCCGCGGCGAACTTCGTCTTGGCGCCCGAGCGGTTCACAGCGCGTCGAATCGCTTCCCCCACCGCCTCGACTTCGACGATGTTCTTTTCGACCACCGCATTGATCGGCAATGGTTCCACCGCGTAGTGTTCCACGCGATAACGATTCCCACTACGCGACAACTGCAGCAATTTGACTGCCGTTGAACTGATATCGACGCCAACGAATGGTGTCTGAGTTTTAGAAATAAGCCCCACGGGTTCTCCCCTGCCGACGGGCACTTACAGACGTCATATGCGCCCACACTTGAAGTCATTAGGCTAATTGCCTGTGCCCCATTAAGCAAGCACTAATCCACTGTCCGCAAGTCATCCTTTCCTACCGCAAACAATATCCCCATATTGGCGGCAGGCAACATGCGCATTAATTTATACTCCGCTCCCGGAATATGCAATCGGAACTCATCCTTACAATGTCTCGTCTTTTTCGTTGGTTGCGGTGGGCGCTGATCGCGTTCATGGGCTTGCTGCTGGTCGCTTCGATCACGGTGGCGGTGCTGTACTTCTCGATCTCGGCCAAGCTGCCGGACGTACACGCCCTGCGCGACATCGAAATGCAGGAACCGCTTTATGTATACGCGAAAGACGGTCAACTGATCGCGATCTTCGGCGAAAATCGCCGTTATCCGATAAAGATCGAGGATGTCCCCGAACGTCTGAAACAGGCTTTCATCGCCATTGAGGATTCGCGCTTCTATCAGCATAACGGAATCGACTACAAGGGCATCGGACGCGCGGTCTGGTTGCTGATGACGACCGATGGCCGGGTACCCGGCGGTTCCACGATCACCCAGCAGGTCGCCCGCCAGTTCTTCCTGAGTTCCGAATACAGCTACCAGCGTAAATTCGCCGAAATGCTGCTGGCGATGAAGATGGAAGACGTGCTGACCAAGGACGAGATCCTGGAGCTTTATCTCAACAAGAGTTTTTTCGGTAACCGCGCTTACGGTGTAGGGGCCGCCACCGAGTTCTATTACGGCAAGAAGCTCGATGAATTGAGCTTGGACGAGATGGCGTCGCTTGCCGGCATTCCCAAGTTCCCGTCCAGCAGCAACCCCCTGAGCAACCCCGACCGCGCCAAGATCCGCAGGGATTACATCCTCGATCGCATGGCCGAACAGGGATTCGTCACCGTTGCGGAAGCCCGGGAGGCGAAAGCGGTACCAATGCACGCCACGCCTCACGAACCCCATATCGAGGCCCCCGCTCCCTACGTGGCCGAAATGGTGCGACAGGAAATGATCGCCCGCTACGGCAGCGAAGCGGTCACCAAGGGCTACCATGTGATCACCACGATCGACCCGGTACTCCAGGCGGCGGCGGACGAGGCGGTGCACAACGGCCTGCGCACCTATGACCATCGCCATGGCTGGCACGGTGTGGAGCAGCATTTCGATGTCCCGGCGGATGCGGATGCGGCGGCACTGGCAAAGAATCTGGCGGGTATCACATCCCAGGCGGACCTGCTACCTGCCATCGTCGCCCGTATCGGGACCAATGGCGGCGTGGTTGCGGTCCTGGCCAATGCGAACGAAATCACGCTTCCGACCGGGGGCGGCAATCGCTGGATGGGACGCAACCCTGCCGCACTGCTGGAACGTGGCGACCTGATCCGGGTCCGCGCAGGGGAAAAGGAAGGCGAATATGTAATCGACCAGATCCCACGCGGCCAATCCGCGCTGGTATCGCTGGATGCCGATACCGGCGCGTTGCGCGCGCTGGTCGGCGGCTACAGTTTCGCCGGCAACAAATTCAACCGTGCCACCCAGGCGCGGCGCCAGCCGGGGTCGAGCTTCAAGCCCTTCGTGTATGCGGCTTCCTTCGACAAGGGTTACAGCCCGGCATCGATCGTGCTAGACGCGCCCGTGACCTTCCGCGACCGTCGCGGCCGTACCTGGAGTCCGCAGAACGATGGCGGCGGATTCCGCGGGCCGATGCCTCTGCGCAACGCCCTGGTGCAATCGCGCAACCTGGTTTCGGTGCGACTGCTGGACTCCATCGGCATCGATTTTGCCCGCAAGTACATCACGCAGTTCGGTTTCAACGAAGCCGACCTTCCGCCCAACCTGTCGATGTCGCTGGGAACCGCGTCGCTGACGCCGCTGTCGGTGGCGCGCGGCTATGCCGTATTCGCGAACGGCGGCTCCCTGGTCACGCCGTGGTTCATCGACGAAGTCCGCGACCGCGACGGCCAGCTCATCTTCAAGGAAGCGCCGGCAGTCGCATGCCGCGATTGTGCGGGCACCAGCGTCGGCTCGTCGCCGACCGAAACCACCAACATCGTCGATGGCTTCAATTTCGGCGCCCTGCCGCCTTCCACGCCAGCCGCACCGGCGATGGAGGCAACGTCCGAACCCGCCAATGAGGAAGCCACGGAAGTCGCGCCGGCGCTTCCGGCGGAAACCAGGGTCGCCCCCAGGGCGATCGACCCGAGAACCGCCTATCAACTGGTCTCGATGATGCGCGACGTGGTCCAGCGTGGTACCGGCGCGGCGGCTCGAGTTCTGGGGCGCGCGGATGTCGGCGGCAAGACCGGCTCGACCAACGAACACCGTGACGCCTGGTTCTCCGGTTTTGGTGGACCTTATGCCACGACCGTCTGGGTGGGCCGCGATGACTTCCGTTCGCTCGGATACCGCGAATACGGCGGCAAGGCGGCCCTGCCCATCTGGATCGACTATATGCGGGTGGCACTCAAGGATCAGCCGATCGCGAGCAATGTCCCCCCCCGGGGCATGGTCAAGATCTATTCCGATGGCGCCGGTGGTGGCGTGGTCGAGTACGTCAAGATCGAAGATACCCAGCGGATCAACGAAGGCAGCGGCAGTCACCCGTCCGATCATCATGCCGGCGGCGGCGATGATTCGGCGTTCGATATCTTCTGATCGCCGCCTTCCAACGGTCGATCCGTTTGCTCGGGACGCCGCGCGACCACTCTCGCCGGAGTCCCGGACATATCCGGCCACGACTGCGGATGGCTTGTGACTGGAATACCACGCCATCGCATGATCCGGATGCAGCAACACGCGCCAGAGTTCGTACCTAGCAATCAATGACCAGAATCGACCAAGCACGGCAGCGGATTGCCCGCGAAGCAGCCCGATGGATGCTCGAAAGCGGTAGCCGCGACTACCATCATGCCAAGCAGAAAGCGGCATCGCGACTGAATATCAAGGGAGACGATGCCCTGCCACGCAACAGCGAAATCGAACAGGCGTTGCGCGAGCATCAGGCTTTGTTCTTCGGGGAAGCCCAGCGCAAAGCACTCCGGGTTCGCCGTGAAGCCGCACTCGAAGCCATGTTGTTCTTTCGCGACTTCTCGCCAAGGTTGGCGGGCCCTGTGTGGGAAGGCACGGCCGACTCCCACTCTCTCGTGCAGCTGCATATGCACGATGACGATGCGGAGACGATCGCCCGCTTTCTTCAGGAACAGCGAATACCGGCGCAACTGCATTTCCGCAGACTGCGCCTGGACCGCGCCCGCGACGCGGACCTGCCAGTCTGGCGCTTCCAGGCCGATGATCTGGGCTTCGAACTGATCGTGTTGCCATACGGCCTGTTGCGGCAGGCGCCGCTATCGGACATCGATGGCAAACCGATGAAGCGCGGCTCCATCGAGCAGCTAGAATCGTTGCTGCGCTCCGATGAAATGGATGGCCTCTTGAAAGGATGACATTCGCCACCCTTTGCGATACCCGCGGACAATGGATGCCGTCATACCCCGAACCAACACCGGAACGCTCTAACGAAAACGCCCCGCAGATTACGGGGCGTTTTCTCCTGCAGGACCAGCCGCAAGGATCACTTGCGGCTGTCGATACCCACGTAATCGCGCTTGGCGTGGCCGGTGTAAACCTGACGCGGACGTCCGATCTTGGCTTCCGGATCCACCTGCTGCTCCAGCCAGTGCGCGACCCAGCCCGCGGTACGGGCGATGGCGAACATGACCGTGAACATTTCGGTCGGGATGTTCAGCGCCTTGTAGATGATGCCGCTGTAGAAGTCCACGTTCGGATACAGCTTGCGCTGGATGAAGTAATCGTCCTTCAACGCCGCTTCTTCCAGCTTCAGCGCCACTTCCAGTAACGGATCGTTGACGCCCAGCTCGCCCAGCACCTTGTGCGTCATCTCGCGGATGATGGTCGCGCGCGGGTCGAAGTTCTTGTAGATGCGGTGACCGAAGCCCATCAGACGGAATCCGGATTCCTTGTCCTTCGCCTTGGCCACGGCAGCATCGACGTGCCTGGCATCGCCAATTTCCTCCAGCATCTTCAGCACAGCTTCGTTGGCCCCGCCATGTGCCGGTCCCCACAACGCCGCGATACCGGCCGCGACGGAGGCATAGGGGTTGGCGCCGGTCGAACCGACCAGACGCACGGTCGAAGTGGAAGCATTCTGCTCGTGATCCGCGTGCAGGATGAACAGCAGGTCCAGCGCCTTGGCGACGATCGGGTTCAATTCCAGCGGCTCGCTCGGCAGCTCGAACATCATATGCAGGAAACGGCTGACGTAATCGAGGTTGTAGCGCGGGTAGCGGATCGGCCAACCGATCGAATACCGATGCGCCGCCGCCGCCATCGTCGGCACCTTCGCGATCAGGCGGATCGCGGCCTGGCGCCGGTGTTCCGGATCGCTCAGGTCCAGCGTGTCGTGATGGAAACCGGACAGCGAAGCGACCGAACCGCACAGCATCGCCATCGGGTGCGCATCGTAGTTGAAGCCGTTGAGGAACTTCCTCAGCGACTCATGCATCATCGCCTGATGCGCGACTTCGCGATCGAACGCCGTCATTTCCCCGCGGCTCGGCAATTCGCCATTCATCAGCAGATAGGCTACTTCGAGAAAGGTCGACTGCCTGGCCAATTGCTCGATCGGATAGCCGCGATACAGCAGTACACCCGCGTCACCGTCGATATAGGTGATTGCGGATTTGCAACTGGCCGTGGCGGTGAAACCGGAGTCGTAGGTGAACAGACCGGTTTCCTTGGTGAGCTTGGAAATATCGATACAGGAATTGCCCAGCGTGGGTTTCAGCACGGGCAATGACACCAGCTTGTCGCCGGCGCTTAACGTGACCTGGTCAAGATCGGACACAGTGTGCACTCCTCAAAAACTGTAGATAAGGCGCCGTCCACCGGAGTCGGAAAAGGCGCGGGAAAGAGGCCACGGCGGATCAGTCGCAGGATGCGCCGCGGATCGGATAATTATCGCACAAGCCCGTTAACCGACGGCTATCCGAAAATTGTATTTACTAACCGGATCAAATCGCATATAGGGAACGGATCGTATCAGGCATGCATGTGTTCGCGCACAAAAGAACGGCCGCGATCACGCGGCCGTTCTTCGGATACAGCGGACGGGCTTTTCAGCGCGTATAGCGTCTCTGGAACTTGTCGATACGGCCGCTGGTGTCGATGACCTTGTGCTTGCCCGTGTAGAACGGGTGCGACGCGGACGAGATTTCGATCTTGACCAACGGGTACTCGTTGCCGTCTTCCCACTTGATGGTTTCCTTGCTGCCGGCAGCCAGGGTCGAGCGGGTCAGGAACTTGAAATCGGAAGTAACGTCATGGAAGACGACTTCGCGGTAGACAGGATGGATGTCGGCCTTCATTTGGCTCGCACCGTTGCATGTTGCGGAGTAAGCCCGGCATTCTATCTCTCCGGACCGGGGCAATGCAAGCCGGCCCAAACGCTTGCCGCGACTCGTTCCGGGGCCGCCATTGCGGGACGGAGGCGCTCAGGGGCCGCGCTGTACGGGGCCCTCCCCAGGCTCGTCTCCCTTCCCGGTCCTACCGGATTCAGGCGGCAACGAACCGCGCCGCGCCACCAACCCAGCGTTTCACGATGCGATCCGCCAACTCCGGGCTGTGCGCCAGCAGTTCGTCGGCCCAGGCATGGACCTGCGGCAACAGCCCGATATCCCGCGCCAGATCGGCAATGCGGAAGCTGGCCAGGCCGGTCTGACGGGTTCCCAGCAATTCGCCGGGGCCGCGCAATTCGAGGTCCCTTTCCGCGATCAGGAATCCATCGTTGGTCCGTCGCAGGGTCGCCAGGCGCTGTTTGGCCATCAGCGACAAAGGCGGCTGATACAACAGGACGCAACTGGAGGCTGCCGCGCCGCGCCCTACCCGTCCGCGCAACTGGTGCAACTGCGCCAGGCCCAGACGCTCGGCATTTTCGATCACCATCAACGAGGCGTTCGGTACATCCATGCCGACCTCGATCACCGTCGTGGCCACCAGGAGGTCGATCTCGCCCGTCTTGAATGCATTCATGGCCCTGCGCTTTTCCGCCGGCTTGAGCCGGCCATGCACCAGCCCCACCCGAACTCCCGGCAACTGGGCCAGCAGGGACTCGTAGGTGGTCTGCGCCGCTTGCGCTTCGACTTTGCCCGCCGCTGGGCCCGGCCGGACCGGCTTGGCGGTCTTCGTCGTTTCCTCTTCCTCCGCTTCGTCGATCAGCGTGCAGACCCAATACACCTGGCGTCCTTCGGCACAGGCGACGCGGATGCGCTCGATCAGCTCGGGACGGCGCTCGCTGCCAACGGCCACCGTCCGCACCGGCGTCCGGCCCGGCGGCAGTTCGTCGATCGCGGATACATCCAGATCGGCATATGCGGTCATCGCCAGGGTGCGGGGGATGGGCGTGGCGGTCATCACCAACTGATGCGGAAGGCTGTCGTCGATGGAACCCTTCTCGCGCAATGCCAGACGCTGCTGCACGCCGAAACGGTGCTGCTCGTCGACCACCACCAGGGCCAGGTCATGGAACTCCACGCCCTCCTGCATCAAGGCATGCGTGCCCACGGCCACCTGCGCCGCCCCGGATGCAATGGCTTCCAGCGCCGCCTTGCGCGCCTTGCCGGTGACCTTGCCGGCCAGCCAGACCATATCCACGCCGAGCGGAACCAGCCATTGCTGCAGACTGCGCAAGTGCTGTTCCGCCAGCAGTTCGGTCGGCGCCGCCATCACCGCCTGTTTGTCCTGCGCGACCGCCAGCATGATGGCCATCGCCGCCACGACGGTCTTGCCGCTGCCGACATCGCCCTGGATCAGCCGCTGCATCGGCACGGGCCGGGCCAGGTCCTTGCGGATCTGTCCGAACACGCGCTGCTGTGCCGCGGTCAGTTCGAACGGCAGGGACTGCTGCAACCGCATCGCCAGCCTGGCGTCAGGCAATGCCGGCGCATGCTGCCGCTGCATCGCCAGACGTTGGCAACGCAGGCTCAGATGGTGCGCAAGCAGTTCTTCCAGGACCAGGCGCCGTTGTGCCGGATGGCGGCCGTCGGCGAACGCGGCCAGATCCTCCCCGGACCTGGGACGATGCAGCATCAACAATGCGCTTCGCAACGAAGGCAGGTCGTGCTCCCTGCGCCAGCGCTCCGGCAGCAGTTCCAGTTGCGCATCGTCGGGCAGGCGGTCCAGCGCCTGCCCGATGAACTTGCGCAGCGTCGCCGGACCGATGCCTTCCACGGCCGGGTATACCGGATCGAGCCGGTCGCCGAGGGCGGCCTCGGCACCCTCGGCAAGGATCTGATAGCTGGGATGGACGATCTCCAGCCCATGCTGGCCGGCACGCGGCGTGCCGTAGCAGCGGATCCTGGCCCCCGGCTGGAACTGCGCGGCCTGCGCGCCACGGAAGTGGAAAAACCTGAGCACGACGGTTGCATGCGATCCGTCGCTCACCGCTGCCCGCAGCATCGGGCGATAACGAAAGCTGCGCTCGGCCAGCTCCACATGGCCTTCGATCTGTGCCGCCACTCCCGGCCGCAGATCGCGGATGGAAGTCAGTTGCGTCCGGTCTTCGTAGCTCCGCGGAAGATGCAGCCACAGATCCTGCAGCGTGTTGAGCCCGCGCGCGTTGAGCTTTTCCAGCACTTTCGGGGTGACGCCCGGCAGGCTGCCCAGCGGCGCCTCGCCGCCTGCCGCCAATATCGGTGAACGGGATTGCGGGGCCGCCACGGGTTCCGTCAACCGAGGATCATCACCGCGTCCGCTTCGAAGGCCGTGCCCTTGGGCAGCGCTGCGACACCGATGGTGGAACGCGCCGGATAAGGCGCGGAGAAATATTCCCGCATCACCGCGTTCACCGCGGCGAACTCGTTCAGATCGGTCAGATAGAGACCCAGCCGCACGATCCGGTCCAGCGATCCGCCCGCCGCTTCGGCGACCGACTTGAGGTTGTCGAACACGCGCCGTGCCTGTGCGGCGATGTCGCCGGCCACGATTTCGCCAGTGGCTGGATCCAGCGGGATCTGCCCGGAGAAGTACACGGTATTGCCGCTGCGGACCGCCTGCGAATACGGGCCGATCGCGGCCGGAGCCTGCGCGGTCTGAATGATCTGAATCGACATGGAGTTTCCTGCAATCGGAACAGGATGGCGGCCCGATGCCGCCATTCACGGGTTTGCATAGTCTGGCAGATGCCGCGCCGCGATGTCGCCACGCGGTACGGCGCGATGCCGTCCCCTGCGCGACCGTTCACTGCCGCCGGACGCTCTGCGCCACACTGAGACGACGCAGGCGCCGGATCACTTCGGCCAGATGATTGCGATTGCGCACCTGGATCACGAACCGCAACGTGACCGCGTTGACATCGCGATCCAGATAATCGACCTGGTCGATATTCGACTCGCTCCGTGCCACCGCCGCGGCCAACTGCGCCAGCGCGCCGGTGCGGTTTTCGGCGATGACCAGCAGCGAGGTGGCGTAGTCGCCACTGACCTGCGTATCCCAGTCGATCGGCACCATCCGCTCCGGCGCCTTGCGCAGCTCGACCAGGTTGGGACAGTCCTGCCGGTGCACCACGACACCCTTGCCCGCCGTCAGGTAACCCATGATTTCATCGCCCGGAACCGGCTGGCAGCAGTTGGCGAAGGTGACCACGCCGCGCTCGGTGCCGCTGATCAGGATCTTTTCCTGGGACTGCAGCGCCCGGTTGCCGCCGCTCAGCTCGGCGAACACCATCAGCGCCTGGGCCGCCTGGTTGGGCATCCAGTTGCCAAGCGCCACGTCCGCCAGGAACGACTCCAGCCGCTGATAGCGGTGCTCGGCCAGGAAGGCATCCAGCCGCTGCTGTGGCAATCGTTCCAGCGAGCTGCCCATCGCTTCGAGCGCGCGGTCCAGCATCCGGTGTCCCAGTTGCACCGCATCCTCGTGTTCCAGTTGCTTGAGCTGGTGCCGGATCGCGGTCCGCGCCTTGCTGGTGACCACGAACTCCAGCCATTGCGGCTTCGGCGTCGCCGATTTGGCGGTGATGACCTCCACCGTCTGCCCGCTGACCAGCTTGGTGCGCAGCGGCACCAGCTTCTTGTCCACCCGCGAGGCCACCGCCTGGTTGCCCACATCGGTATGCACCGCATAGGCGAAATCCAGCGCCGTGCTGTTGCGCGGCAGCGACATGATCCGCCCCTTCGGCGTGAACAGATACACCTCGTCCGGGAACAGATCGACCTTGACGTTTTCCAGAAATTCCAGCGAGGAATCCGCCCTGCTCTGGGACTCCACCAGCTCCAGGATCCAGGCATGCGCGTGGCGCTGCGCGCTGTTGGAAGTCTCATCGCCGTATTTGTAACTCCAGTGCGCGGCAATGCCGCGCTCGGCGATCAGGTCCATTTCCTCGGTGCGGATCTGCACCTCGATCGGGGAGCCGTAAAGCCCGAACAGGACCGTGTGCAGCGACTGATAGCCATTGGCCTTGGGGATAGCGATGAAATCGCGGAAACGGCCGTCGAGCGGCTTGAACTGCGCATGCACCGCGCCCAGCGCGTGATAGCAGCCGGCAACGCTGCGTACCACGACGCGGAATCCGAACACATCCATGACCTGGTCGAAGCTTTTGCCTTCGTTGCGCATCTTGTTGTAGATGCTCCAAGGCGTCTTGATGCGGCTGACCAGACGATGTTCCAGCCCTTCCCGGGCCAGCCCCCGCGACAGCCGTACCTCGACCTGCTCGATGGCTTCGCGCCGCATCACCGGCTGGCTGCGGATGCGCTTCTCGATCACCGCGTAGCGCCACGGATACAGGGCGCGGAACCCCAGGTTCTGCAGCTCGACCTTGATCAGGCTCATGCCCAGCCGCTGCGCGATCGGCGCGTAGATATCCAGCGTCTCGCGCGCGATCCGCCCGCGCGCCTCGCCGCTCTGCGCGCCGAGCGTGCGCATGTTGTGGATGCGGTCGGCCAGCTTGATCATGATCACCCGCAGATCGCGGGACATCGCCAGCAGCATCTTGCGGAAACTCTCCGCCGCCGCCTCCTGCCGATCGCGGAACTTGAGCTTGTCCAGCTTGGTCACGCCATCGACCAGTCCGGCCACGGTTTCGCCGAACCCGTTGGCCAGGTCCTCATGGGTCAGCGGCGTGTCTTCGATCGTATCGTGCAGGATTGCCGCCACCAGCGCTTCGACATCCAGTCCCATCTCCGCAAGCACCGTCGCCACGGCAACGGGATGGGTGATGTACGGCTCGCCGGACTTGCGGGTCTGTCCCGCGTGCGCCGCCGCGCCGACCTCCCAGGCACGGATCAGGATCGCTTTCTGCTTCTCGGGCAGATGGTCGGCGGCATGCAGCAGCTGGACGACATAGTCCGGCAGTCCATCGCCGCCGGACGATGTCCAGGTTTTCTTGGCAGTCCGGGTAGCTCGACCTGATGTCATCGCATGGAGCCTATGCCAGCGCCGCGGTCTCGGCAATTCATTCGGCGCCGCCCCGCGTTGACTTCGTTCTGTTCGATCGTATCGGTCATCAATATCAATCCCCCAGCCTGCGCGCTTCCTCGACGCCCGCCAGGGCATCCAGCTTGCCCAGCAGCGTCGACAACTGCCCATAGTCACTGACACGCAGGCGCAACCGCAACTGCATCAATCCATTGCCGCGGGTATCGCTGTGGATGCCCAGCAGATGCGCGTCCTCCTGGGCGACCAGATTGGTCACGTCCTTGAGCAGCCACTTGCGGTCCGCGGCATCTACCTGCACGTCCACTTCGTAACCGCTGCCGCCGCTGCCCCACTCGACCACCAGAACCCGCTCGGAGTGCTCGCCGGCCAGACGCTTGAACGCGGCGCAATCGGCGCGATGTACCGTCACGCCGCGATTGCGGGTCAGGTAACCGACGATCGGTTCCCCGGCCACCGGCTGGCAGCAATGCGCCAGTTGCACCAGCAGATTGCCCACGCCCTGCACCGTGAACCCGCGGTTGGCCGCTTTGCTGCGCGCGCGCGGAACCGCGGGCGTCGGCCCGGTCGGTTGCTGCTGGGCCGCGCGCTCGGCCTCGTGCAACAGGCGCACGACCTGGTTGGGCCCGACATCGCCCAGGGCGATCTGGATATACAGTTCGTCCACGCTGTCGGCATGGAATTTCCTGGCAATGGGCAAGAGATCGGCATTGTGCAGGCCCAGCCGCTTCAGTTCGCGGTCCAGTACTTCCTTGCCGTCCTGGAGGTTGCGCGCCCGGTCCAGCTTGTGGAACCACGCCCGGACCTTGTCGCGGGAACGGCCGCTGGCCAGATAGCCATTCGCCGGCAGCAGCCAGTCACGCCGCGGCTCGCCTTCCTTCGCCGTCAGGATCTCGACCCGGTCGCCGCTGCGCAGCCTGTAGGTCAGCGGCACGATCCGGCTGTTGACTTTGGCGCCACGGCAGCGGTGCCCAACCATGGTATGTACGTGATAGGCGAAATCCAGCGGCGTGGAACCGCGCGGCAGATCGATCACCTCGCCTTTCGGCGTCAGCGCATAGACCCGGTCCTCGACCAGTTCGGCCTCCAGCGCGCCGGCCAATCCTTCGCCATCGCGACCCTCGCCACCGGACTGCTCCAGCAGCTGCCGCATCCAGGTGATCTTGCGGTCGAACGCGCGCTCCGCGCCCTTGCCGCCTTCCTTGTAGCGCCAGTGCGCCGCAACGCCCAGTTCCGCCTGGGCATGCATTTCGCAGGTACGGATCTGCACTTCGACGGTCCGCCCCTGCGGGCCGAGCACCGCGGTATGCAGCGACCGGTAGCCATTGGGCTTGGGCCGGGCGATGTAATCGTCGAACTCGCTGGATATCGGCGCCCACAACTCGTGCACGATGCCCAGCACGGTGTAGCAGGTGGTGATGTCGTCGACCATCACCCGGATCGCACGCAGGTCGTAAAGCTGGTCGAGCTCGCGATGCTTCTTCTGCATCTTTTTCCAGATGCTGAAGATGTGCTTGGGACGCCCGCTGATCTCGCCTTCGACTCCATGCGCTTCCAGCGATTCATGCAGGGTCCGCTTGACCGCTTCGATGTATTCCTCGCGTTCGCCGCGGCTCCCGTCCAGTTCGCGCGAGATGTAGCGATAGGTTTCCGGCTCCAGATACTGGAACGCCAGATCCTCCAGCTCCCACTTCAGCTGCCAGATGCCCAGGCGGTTGGCCAGCGGGGCATGGATGTCGCGGGTCAGTTGCGCCAGCGCCCGGCGCTGGTCTTCCGGCAACGTCCCGGCAATGCGCATCACCGCCAGTTGCCGGGCCAGCAGGATCGGAACCACGCGCAGGTCCCGCACGATCGACAGCAGCAGCCGGCGCAAGCCTTCGCTGTTGCGGCCAGCGTCGCGGCCGGCGTGCAGGGTCCATACCTGCGCGGCCGCATCCTGGCCGTCCAGCAAACCTTCTATCGCCGGGAACGGCGCACCCGCACGGCCCGGCAGCGCGGCGCGCAAACCCGGCAGATCGAACAGCAATGCCGCCGACAGCGCGACCTCGTCGGCCGACAGCAGCGCCAGCGCATCCAGGGTATCGGCCAATACCGGCCAGGAGGTGCGAATGTCCTTGCCGGTGTCCTCACGCTCCCAGGCCTGCGCCAGCAATTGCCGCATCGGAACCGGCAACGTGGCCAGGGATGGCCGCTGCAGCAGGGTGCTCAAGGCTTGGGACGAGGACATGTTCACGGCAACCGATACATCCCGGATGGCAGATGTCAATACACTAACACTTCACCCGCCGCCACTGGCCATGAGGAACCCCATGCTTCGTCTCTCCCACCTTGCGTTTTCGCTGCTGTTGTCTCTCACCCTGATCGCCGCCCCGCTGGCGGCGCAGCCCGTGCGGACCGGCGACATCGAAACCCAGATGACCCCAGCCGAATTCCAGGCCGCCGGTCTGGAAAAACTGACGCCGCAGGAGCTGGCCGCGCTCAACGCCTGGCTGCAGGGCAAGGTGAAACGGGAAACCGAAGCCGCCGTCGCCGTCACCCGCGAGGAAACCAGGAAGGAAATCGAGGACCACAATCGCGGTTTCTTCCACTTCGGCTCGCGCGAGCCGATCGCCAGCGCCATTTCCGGCCAATTCGACGGTTTCGCGATGGGCCGCCGCTATACGCTGGAAAACGGCCAGGTCTGGGAACAGATCGATTCCGCGTCGATCCCGGGCGCGCGCAAGACCGGTCCGCAAGTGACGATCCGGCCCGCCGTGATCGGCAACGCCTGGTACATGCAGGTGCAGGGTTACAACACCACCGCCAAGGTGCAACGGATCGAATGATCCTGTCGGTACGTGGCCGACATGGCGATACGGCCGCCGTCGATCGCGGCTTTGTCGCACCACCAAAAAAGCCAGGCCATGATGGCCTGACTTTTCGTTGCGGGTTCCCGGCCGGATTCAGAACGTCAGACGGTAACCCAGATTCAACTGCGCCCTGTCGAACTTGTTGCCCGTAGTGTAACCGATATCCACGTACAGCGAATGACGTTCGTTGATCTCGGCGGTCAGGCCGATGCCGTTGTCCCACCAGCCGCGATCGAAACCATAGTTCACGCGCGCATTGCCGTTGTAGCGGATGCC
>JAISFF010000026.1 GCA_031263725.1 Lysobacteraceae bacterium
GCCCTGGCCCTGTACCGTGATCCGGCCGCGATCGACCCGGAACGCGGCCAAGCTGCCGTCGCCGCCGAACACCGGCGTGCCCGTGGTCAGCACCCCGCGCGAGGTGTTGATGAAACCACAGCCGGCGCAGGTGATGCCGTTGGGGTTGGCCACGATCACCTCGGCGCGTGGGCCCGCCACTTCCATGTAGCCGCGCAACGCGCTGGGCTGCAGCGAAGTGACTTCGTTGAGGATGATCCCCGCCGGCGTACCGCCCAGATTCGGGTTGCCCTCGATATAACCGCCCAACTGGCTCTGTACCGTGCCGGCACTGTTGTTGAGGATCAGGCCCGACGGATCGACGTTGAACTCGCGGTACTGGTTGTGCGAGACCCCGCGCCCGTTCGGCGCGGCGATCTGCACCACCGGCACGCCGTTGCCCGCCTGATCCATCCGTGTACCGGTCGTGCCTGCTGGTCGCACCTGTGCGAACGAACACCACGGCCCGCCGAACACTGCGACCGTCAAGGCTGTGGCCAGCGCGACGCTCAGCCGCGAGGATCGGACGACCGATGGTCGCTTCGACGAAACGGAAACGAAAGAAGAATGATGATCCATGACACGACACCTTGTTTATTACATACGAATACGCGTTCCAGCGTATCCATCCCCTTAAAACTGATACGCCACCCGCAACCCATACGCGCGCGCATCGCTCCGCTGCCGATACCCGCGCGGCCCGTCGATCGGCCAGCCGACGAAGGCGTCCCAAGTGACCGCACCTGCCGCATCACCGCGAAAACCGATATGGCCGCCACTGAGCGTACCGCCCTCGATGCCAAGCTGGCGGTCGGATTCGATATGCCCCACGTCGATTCCCACATACGGCACAAAGGCGCGATGCAGCGGCAGGCTCAAACTGTTGCGCCAATAACCGCCGCGGGCGCCGCCGAGCGTAGTCTCGCCGTCGTAACCGTTGACCGTGTAGCGGCCGCCGATGGAGATGAACTCCGATCCGTACAGCGGATCGTCGCTCCACTGGTAACGCAGCGCGCTGTTCCACAGCGCCTGCCGAACGCCCAGCGGCACCGGCCGCATCAGCGACGCGTCCAGCGTGGTCAGGGCATAGCGATAGGTCGGATAATCCGAAGGCGTGCCCGACGCATCGTCATCGCCGCCCAGCCACGGCACCCCGCGCCGGTGTGCCAGACGCAGGTCGATCTGCGCCGGCCCCCAATACTGCCGGTGCAGCAATGCCAGTTCCAACGACGTGGTGCGGCGACGCTGATTGCGGACCTCGACGTTCTCGATATAGCTGCGCGCCTGCCGTTGGCCGATCCGCAGTTCGACGCCACTGCGATAGTGCTGGCCGCGCTTGAGCAGGCGTTCGATGGTCAAATCGGTGCTGCGCGAACGCCCGCTGGCGCTGAAGTCCTGCACCGCGCCACGCATCGTCTGCCGATAGCGGTAGCCATTGACGCCGGCGCCGATCCGCCAGTTGCCCCAGGGGATCGAATATGAAGCGTTGTAGCCATGCGTGCCGCGCCCGGCCTCGGCGCTGCCGTCGCTGCTGATGCCCAGCGCCAGCAGATCGTTGCGTCCGGCCAGATTGTCCACGCCCAGGTTGGCGTTGACCTGCGGTTTGCCGGTGGCGCGTGAACCCGAATCGTCGAAGCTGACCGAACCGCGCCAGCGCCGCTGTGTCACCAGCATGATGACCACATCGGACTGGCCGACCCCATCACCCGGCACGATCTCCATCGTCGCATCCTGTGACGGCACCCGCTTGAGCTGCTCCAGGCCCTGCTCCAGATCGCGCAGGTTCAACAGTTGCCCCGGGCGCGCCGGAAAGGCGCTGCGCCAGATGCGCGCCGGCATCCCGTCCTCGTCGGCGAAACGGATCGCGCCGATCGTGCCGGGAATCAGTTGCAGGCGTAGCGTGCCGTCGGCCAGGTTCTGTTCCGGCAGACCGACCCGGCTGGTGACATAGCCCCGGGCCAGGATCAGATCCGACACCCGGCGCACGATCAGGCCGATGCCTGCCTGACCAACGCAGCGGCCCTGGTACTGATTCAGATAATGCTGGGCGAAGCCGAACCGCGCCCGATGTTCGACCGCGCCTTCCAGCACCAATCGATCCAGTTGGAAACAGGGCGTCTCCTGCGGCAGTTGCGTATCGGTGTATTGCGACTCCGAGGCGGTCTCGCCTCCGCGCACCTCCGGCAATGCCTGCCGTTGCGCCCGCTCCTGCGCCTGCCGCTCGGCGCGTTCGCGCTGCTCCTGCTGGTCAGTGGGATTGAATGGCGTCTGCGCCAAGGCCGACAGTGCCATCAGGCACAACGTCAACCCGCTTCCCCAGCGTGCAAAGCCACCCGCACCGCCCGTGCTACGGTACGACCGTGACCGGTCCGCTTTCCTTTTCATCACTCGCTCCAGATCCTCGATCAAACGCACAAACACTTCCCCCGATGACACCCACGACCCGGTCCGACCATCGAACCAAGCCGTAAAAATATCGTAAATCCGAAGTGGGGATTATCATCTTTTCTTGCCCAGTCGTGTCAGGATTTTCTGACATTGCGAAGATGTCCTCATCCCGGAAAACGGTATCCGCGCCGGCGCGCGGTTCATGGCCTCGCCCATTCCGCGAACGCCCTTCCGCTCCATGCGCCTTCGCGTACGGTTCGCCATGCGATGCGGTCATGCCGATGTATCAGAACCTGCAAGCGCGCGCGCTCCTGCCACTGCCCGATCCGCGCCAGCTTAACCACCACGGCGTCCGTGGATCGTTCGCCATACACCACTGGCGCAGCCCGCCAGGCACTGCGGGAACCTGCGCCGGGTCCGGCGACGGCCCGAACGCCGGACCGGTTCAGTCCTGATAGCGATTGCTGATCGGGTAGCGCCGTTCCCGCCCGAATGCGCGCCGCGATACCTTCGGCCCCGGCGCGGCCTGGTGCCGCTTCCATTCGCCGATGCGCACCAGGCGCAACACCCTAGCCACCACGTCACGATCGAATCCGGCGGCCACGATCTCGTCGAAGGACTGCTCCTGATCCACATGCCGGTACAGGATCTGGTCCAACGTGTCGTATGGCGGCAACGAATCCTGATCGAGCTGGTTCTCGCGCAGTTCGGCCGAAGGCGGCCGCCCGATGACCGCTGCGGGAATCAGCTCGCGGCCGGCGGCACGGTTGCGCCAGCGCGCCAGCGCGAAGACCTCGGTCTTGTACAGATCCTTGATCGGCGCATAACCGCCGCACATATCGCCATAGATGGTGGCGTAACCGACCGCGTACTCGCTCTTGTTGCCGGTGGTCAGCAGCAGTCCGCCGAACTTGTTCGACAAGGCCATCAGCACCGCGCCGCGACAGCGCGATTGCAGGTTTTCCTCGGTGACATCCGCCGCCTGGCCGGCGAACACCGTTTCCAGCGCGGCGAGGAAGCCCTGGAACGGCGCCTCGATCGCCACCGTTTCCAGACGCACGCCCAGCGTTTCGCATTGCGCCGCCGCCAGATCGTTGGACAGGTCCGAGGTGTAGCGCGACGGCAACCGCACGGCGGTCACGTTGTCCGCACCCAGCGCATCCACCGCCAGCGCCAGTACCAGTGCCGAGTCGATGCCGCCGGACACGCCCAGCCAGACCTGGTCGAATCCGTTCTTGCCGCAGTAATCGCGGACGCCGCGCACGATCGCGCGCCAGGCCAGCGAGTCGCCGCCTTCGTCCTCCTCGACCGGCCACCGCACCGGCGTGAACCGGCGCGATCGCGGCTGGTACTCGGCCAGCAGCCAATGCTCCTCGAAGGCGGTCGCGGCCGGATGCACCCGCCCGTCGCCATCGGCCAGCACCGACGCGCCATCGAACACCAGCGCATCCTGTCCGCCGACCAGGTTCAGATAGGCCAGCGCGGCGCCGGTTTCGCCCGCGCGCTGTGCCAGCAGGGCATCGCGCTGCTCGTGCTTGCCGCGCTCGAACGGCGAAGCGTTCGGCACCACCACCAGCTCCGCCCCGGCCGCCACGGTTTCGGCGAGCGGCTCGGCGAACCACAGGTCCTCGCAGATCACCAGACCCACCGGCACGCCTTTGACCTCGAAGACGCAGGAGCCGCCGTCCGCATCGGCATGGAAATAGCGGCGCTCGTCGAAGACGTTGTAATTGGGCAGTTCGCGCTTGCGATAAGTGCGCAGCACCCGCCCTTCGGCCAGAACGCTGGCCGAGTTGTAGAGCATGCTGCCGGCCGCTTCCGGCCAGCCCACCACCGCGACGATGCCGCGCACGCTGGCGGCGACGGCCTGCAACGCGCGCGCGCAATCGGCCAGGAACGCCGGCCGCATCAGCAGGTCTTCCGGTGGATAGCCGCTGACCGCCAGCTCGGGGAACAGCACCAGATCGGCCCGGAACTCGTCGCGCGCCTGCGCGATCATGGCCGCGATGCGTTCAGCGTTGCGTTCCACCGCGCCCACCGGAAAATCCAGTTGGGCCATGGCGATGCGTAAAGGTTGCGACATGGGAAGCGCCTGTCCGAAGTTATCGTGGAACGATCCGGCATCATCCATGCCGGACCGGAAGCACATTTTTTCATGTCACCGGCAAATGACAATCCCCACGATGCGACGGCCGCTGCGACAGCCATCGCGCCACGATACCGCTTGGCCATGTGAAAACGACAAGCCGCCACACGGGATTTCATGCTCCAATCCAGCGTTTGCCTGTGCTTGCGATCAAACATGACTCCAGCCCAAAGCGCGGGCCGGCTGCCGCCATGAAATCGCTTTCCTCGGTCATGGACTCCGTTTAGGCTGCATCGAGCAATTTCTTTCTTCCCTTCCAGCGGATTTCTCATGCGTATCCTTGTCGCCGAAGACGATACCGCCATCGCTACCGCGCTGCGCGATTCCCTCACCGAGGCCGGTCATGTGGTCGATCGTGTCCTGGACGGCGCTTCCGCCGAGCGTGCGCTGCTCAGCGAACCCTACGACCTGCTGGTGCTGGATCTGGGCCTGCCGCAACGGGACGGCATGGCCGTGCTGGAACGCATCCGCGACAAGCGCAAGGAAACGGCGGTGCTGATCGTCACCGCGCGCGACGATGTCGACGATCGCATCCACGCGCTCGACCTCGGCGCCGACGACTATATGGTCAAGCCCTTCGTTCTCGCCGAATTCCTGGCGCGGACCCGGGCCCTGCTCCGCCGCAGCGTCAGCGGCGGCGTGCCGATGCTGCCGGTCGGCAAGCTGGAGATCAATCTCAGCGCGCGGCGGATCTGGCGCGAAGGCCAGGAAATCGAACTCACCGCGCGCGAGTTCGCCCTGCTCGAAGCGCTGGTCACGCGCCTGGATCAGGTCGTCAGCCGCACGCGGCTGACCGACTCGCTGTCCAACTGGGATCAGGAGATCACCGACAACGGCCTGGATATCTCGATCCATCGCCTGCGCCGCAAACTGCACGGTACCGGTGCGCGCATCCGCACCGTCCGCGGACTGGGTTATCTGCTGGAGGCATGCGAGGACAGCGACGCTGCTGCAGAGGACGAATGATCGCAGCCGCCTCCGACCCGCGTCCCAGCCTGCGCCGCAGGCTGCTGGGGTTCCTGCTGATACCCACGACCTGCGTGGTGATGATCATTTCGGCGGTGTTCTATCTGGTCGCGTTGCGCTATTCCAACCGCATCCACGACAACGACCTCAAGGAAAACGTGCTGGCATTGGCCAAAGTGATCTCGACGCCGGATTCCGACGGCACCCTGACCACCCAGGCGCGCCAGTTGCTCGAATTCAATACCGAAGGACGCAGCTTCTTCGAAGTCCGCAGCCTGCGTCACGGCGTGATCAGCAGCAGTCTGCAACATATCCCCACCCCCGGCGTGCCCGAGGCGATCAACGAACCGGTATTGAGCAACGGCCATATCGGCACGGCGCCGATACGCATCGCCACCCTGCTGATCCCTGCACCGCGCGATGCGGACGACCATCTGCAGCTTTCGGCCGCGGAGACGCTGAGCGACCGCCAGCTGCGCGCACGCGACATCATCATGATCATGCTGCCGATTGAGCTGCTGCTGTCGGTCATCCTGTTCGTGCTGGTCTGGCACGGCGTGCGCGTCGGCCTGCGCGTGCTCGACCCGGCGATCCAGCGCCTGGCCCAGAGCCGGCATAAACCCGTGCCGGTGTCCGGCCCGGACATTCCGGTGGAGATATTGCCGTTCGCGCAGACCATCGATGGCCTGTTCCAGCGCATGCAGAAGCTGGTGGCGATGCAGGAGCAGTTCGTTTCCGATGCAGCGCATCAACTGCGTACGCCGCTGGCTGGCCTGAGCATGCATGTGGAACGCGCGCAGGCGATGGTGGAGACGCGCCCGGACGAAGCGCGCAGGACACTGGAACATGTCAAGCTGCTGACCCTCCGCGTCGCGCGCGCCTGCTCGCAGTTGCTGGCGCTGACCCGCGCCCAGCTTCCGGACGACCAGGATTCGCGCAAGCTGCTTCCCATCGATCTGGCGCAATGGCTGCCCGATGTCGTCAGCGAACGCATTCCCGAGGCCATCCATGCCGATATCGATCTGGGCTACGCAGCCGAGGACGGCATCCATGCCCAGATCCTGGGCGACCGTACCGCACTACAGGAAGTCATCGACAACCTGATCGACAACGCGCTGCGGCATGTCGCGCAAAACGGTTCGGTCACGGTCGGGCTCGCCGTCGCTTCCAGCCACGTCATCATCAGCATCGACGATGACGGTCCGGGAGTGAGCGACGATGTATTGCCGCGTCTGGGAGAGCGTTTCTTCCGTGCCCCCGGTGCGCCCGAAGGCGGCACCGGCCTGGGTCTGGCCATCGTCAAACGCATCGCCGAGCGCCATCACGCCAACGTCGTCTACCTGCACTCGGATCAGGGCGGGTTGCGCGCGGAGATATGGATTCCGCTGCAATCGCGCAACAGACAGCATGAACCGGACATTTAGGTTGCAACATTGATTTCATTGACGTTCCGGTTACGGCACAGTGACGTTTTCGCGGTTGAAAGGCTGCTGAAATGGTGATTGCGCAGGCTTCCGGCATACGATCACCGATATTGACGACCTGCCGATGATTCAATCCGCCGATTTCCGATTCGAGGGCAGCGCCAACGGCGTGCTGCTGATCCACGGACTGACCGGCACGCCCACCGAGATGCGCGTGCTCGGCAGAAGCCTGCATCGCCAGGGTTTCAGCGTGTACGGCGTGCAATTGGCCGGTCACTGCGGCAGCGAAGAGGACTTGATCGCCAGCCGCTGGCAGGACTGGTACGCCAGTGTCGATGCCGCCGCCGCGCACATGCGCGAACAGGTCGATCACCTGTTCGTCGCCGGCTTGTCGATGGGCGCGCTGCTGGCGCTGCTGCTGGCGGCCGAGCGCCCCGGCTGGATCTCGGGCGTGGGCGTGCTCGGCGCCACCTTCCGCTACAACGGCTGGAACACGCCGTGGACATCCTGCTTCTCCTTCCTGTTGCCGGCAATGAAGCGCTTCGGCATCGCCAGGAAGAAGATGTTCATGGAGGAACCGCCCTACGGATTGCGCGACGAGCGCCTGCGCAGCCAGATCAGCGCCGCCATGCAATCGGGCGACAGCGCCGCCGCCGGCCTGCCCGGCAATCCCTGGCACGCGCTGGCCGAACTGTATCTGCTGTCCAGACATGTCCGCCGGCGCCTGCCCCAGGTGCAGGCGCCATGCCTGATCGCGCACGCCACCGAAGACGACATCGCGCATGTCCGCAATGCCTACCTGGTGGCCGGACGCGTGTCCGGCCCGGTGGAAATGCTGCTGCTCGAAAACAGCTACCACATGATCACCATCGACCGCGAACGCAAGCTGGTCGCCAACCGCCTGGCGGAATTCTGCAACCGGATCGCGGCTGCGGACAACGCCCTGGCAGCATGAGGTCCGCATGTCGTCGACGGTCCTGACCATCTGGTTTCTGACGGTCCTGCTGGATACCGCCGGCCAGCTCGCCTTCAAGGCGGTCGCCATCGATCCGAACGCGGGCGAAGGCACGGGGCGGTGGCGTCACATGGCCGCGAATCCGCGCATGTGGCTGGGCATCTCCTGTTACCTGTTCGAGTTTCTCGCCTGGGTCGCGTTCCTGTCGCTGGTCCCGCTCGGGCGCGGCGTGCTGCTCGGGTCGATCAATATCGTGGTGGTGATGGTCGCCGGCCGGATGCTGTTCAAGGAACGCCTGAATCCGTCGCACGTGATCGGTATCCTGCTGATCAGCGGCGGCGTCGCGGTCGTGGGGTTGGGCACATGAGCGAGCCACGTCGACTCAACTACATGTTCGGCTTCCTGCTACTGATCGTCTTCGACACCTGGGCGCAGATCAGCTTCAAGCTGGCCGGCGCGGACGCCGCCCCGCCCGAAGCCCGCCTGGCTTGGGTGCTGCGGCTGCTGTCCTCGCCCTGGACCTATGCCGCACTGGCCGGCTATATCGGTGCATTCTTCACCTGGATGAACCTGCTCAAGCACGCTCCGATCGGCCCCGCTTTCGCCGCCTCGCATCTGGAAGTGGTCAGCGTGATGCTGTTCTCCGCGTTGCTGTTCAACGAACACATCAGCATCGGCCAGAGCCTGGGCGCGTTCATGATCGTCGCCGGCATCGTCTGTCTGGCACTGGGTGAACGCCGTGCCGCGCCGTCGCTGGCGTGAACTGCCGCCGACGGCGGGGCTGCCACTGCGTTGGCGCGACCTGTTGCCCGGCCCGGCGCCGGCACTGGACCGGCAACTGGCGCCGATGCTCGGCGTGGACCGTCTGCAACTGACCTGTTCCGGTACCGCCGCGCTGGTCATCGCATTGCGGACCCTGAGCGCCGCCAGCCACAGGCGCGAGGTCATCGTTCCCGCCTACACCTGCCCGCTGGTCGCACTGGCGGTGGCGCACTGCGGCCTGACGCTGAAGGTATGCGATCTGTTGCCCGGCTCGCTGCAACCGGACCCGGCGATGCTGGCGGATTTGTGCAATACCGGCACGCTGGCGATCGTGCCGGCGCATCTGGCCGGCCGCGTCGTGGACATCGCCCCTGTATGCGCCATCGCCGCCGGATACGGCGCATTCGTGATCGAAGACGCCGCGCAGGCGCTCGGGGCGCGTCATGCCGACGGTACCGTGGTCGGCGCGCTGGGCGATATCGGTTTCTACAGTCTGGCCGCCGGCAAGGGACTGACGCTTTACGAAGGCGGCCTGCTGTTGTCCCGGCATCCACGCCTGCAGGCCGCACTGCACGAAACCGCCGCCGCCATCGCGCCCTATCGGCTGTTTCGCGAACTGCGGCGCTGCATCGAACTGGCCGGCTATGCGGCCCTGTACGGTCCGCACGGATTGCGCTGGGCCTATGGCGCGCCGCTGCGCCGCGCACTGCGGCACAACGACCCGATCGGCGCGGCGGGCGATCGTTTTCCGCGTCATATTCCGTTGCATCGGGTCGGCCATTGGCGGCAGCGCGTCGGCGCGCACGCGTGCCTGCGCTGGCCGGACTATATCGAGAGCACCCGTCGCTCCGGCATGCAACTGCGAAGCCGGCTGCACACGATCCCCGGCATCGACATCGTCGCCGATGCGCCGGGCGCGCAAGGCGTATGGCCCGCGCTGCTGCTGCTGCTGCCGAGCGCCGACGCCGCTACCCGCGCACTGAACGCCCTGTGGGGCGAGGGACTGGGCGTCGGCCGGCCCTTCGTGCACGTCCTGCCCGACTACGACTACCTGCAAGACCTGGTAGCGCCGGCGCAGGTGCCGAACGCGCGGGACTTCGCCGCGCGCGCGGTGTCGATCGGCAACAGCCCTTGGATGCGGGAGTGCGACCTGCAACGGATCATGGACACGCTGGCCGCGGCCTGCCGCTGAAGCCAGCGGCGCATTGCCGGTTCGATCTCAGTGCCACAGCGCGTCCAGCAGCCGCGCATTGATCGCATGCTGCCGCACCTGCCACAGTGCGAGTTGCTCCGTTCCGATCCCGGGCTGCTCATCCAGCGCCGACAGGCATCTTTTCCACCACTGCGGATACCGCGCCAGCGATACTTCGCCGGTGATGTCGCTGCCCACCAGATGCCCGCGCAGGCGCTCGATCGCCTCCAGCAGATGCGACACCCGCATCTGGCCCTGGTCCCAGTTGGTATGCGCCTCGCTGGTCGCCAGCACATCCTTGTCCACGGACAGATAGGTCGACACCGGACCGGCATCGAGTTCGTCCAGGAAGGCTTCGCTCAACCGGTCGATCGAGTCGAAGCTGCGGAACGCATGCCGCAGACCGAGCCGGTGCGCCCAATCCACCGCCACGCCGGTCGACCAGTAGCGGACCTTGCCGCGATACAGCGGCCGCAGATGATTCTCCCAGCTATGCGCCAGCCCGATATCGGAGGAGGTGATGCCGACCACCTCCACCCGGCTTACCGCCGGCAACGCCGCCGCCCGCCAAACCCAGGAACCGCAATGCACCGCGAACGGGAACCGCATGTTGTCCGGATGGTTGTCGAACACCACGACCCGGAACGGGGCTTGCGCCCGTTGCGCGATGCGCCCGATCAGCGGCAGGCTCAGATGGTGGAAATCGCCGCTGCCCAGCAGCACCGTGCCGTACCGCTCCGGCAACTGCGCCGACAACGCCGCATCGAAACGCCGCAACTGGCCCAGCGAGCAGGCGAAGCGCAGGCGGTCGTGCCATTCCCGCAACGGCGGCCGCAACGCGCCCGCCAGCGCGCCGGTGCTCCCGTCCAGATCAAGCTGCAGCGTCGGCGCCATCGCGATGGGTCTCCCGCCAGGAACGGTCGCTTTCGAAATACCGGGAAATCCGCCGCAGCATCCAGCGCAGCAGACCATTGCGCGGATATACCGCATGCCGGGTGAAAGTGAAACGCGCGCCCAACTGCGCTTTCACTTCCGGGTCGGTCCAGCCGGCAACGTAATGGCCCAACCCGTGCCGGCGCGCATATTCCAGATTCTCGATCCAGCTGACCGCGTACAGGTTGTGGTCGCGGGCCGCCGGATATTCCAGCCCGATGAACTTGTCGACCAGTTTATCGCCATGGATGTAACACAGATTCCAGCCGATCATCCGGCCCTGCGCGCGATAGACGAAGACGCGCCCGCCGCTGCCGGCGTCGCGCAGGATGCCACGGAAGAACTCCAGCGACAGCAGGTCGAAATGGATTTCGCTCTGCGCATATACGCTCAGGTACAGCGCATAGAAATCCTCGGCCCTGCCCGGTTCCGCGAAAGCCTCTCCCGTCTCCAGCACTTCCACTTCCAGATCCGCCCGCGAGCGCAACTTGCGGCGGATATCGCGGCGGCGCGAACGCGAGAACCGCGACAGATACTCGTCGATCGAAGCGAAATCGATCGGCAGCCAGGCCAGTGCCTGCCCTTCCACCAGGATGAATCCCTGATCCGCGCAGGCCCGCAGGAATTCGGCCGAACGCCGATTGTCGACATCATCCAGCAGCGGCGACTGCTGCGGAATGTCCTTGACGATCAGCAATGTCCTGGAGGCCGACTCGCGCCGCAGTTGCGCGGCCAGTGCGGACAGGGAACCTTCGCCCGGCAGCCAAGCGTATTCGCTGACGGTACTGCCCACGAAACGGGTGCGCAGGCGCAGCCAGCGTTGCCAGAAACGATGCAGTGGCCACGATTCGACGCGCTTCCTGAATGCCGGCTCGGCCGTGGTCAGCAATCCGAAATCGGCATCGAACGCTGGCAAGCCCGGCCCGACCTGCACGAACGCGAAGCCTTCCGGCGGATGCAGGCCGAACTGCCCGACCAACGCGGCGGGTTCAAGCTGGTTGAGCAGATGTCGTTGGGTATCGAATGACATGAGCCGTCGTGGGTGCTGCAAACATTGTCGCGCAGGGATTGCGTCGTCGATGACTGCCGCATCTTCCGTCGAAACGGTGTTTCTTTGTCCTTGATGACGGGAAGACAGAGGGTCGACGCGCGCGCACCCGCGCTTCCGTATTCGCCATGTCGATGCCGTATCGTGCGAATACCCAAAAGAAAGGGTGGGCGCCCACACCCACCCTGGAGTTAATCGACTGATGAAGCAGCAATCCAGAACGAACTTTCCTACCCAGCCTCCAGAATGATCAACCCAGCGCCTTGGCGCGCGTCAGCAATTGATCCAGCAGCGCCATTCCCAGATCGATTTCCTCTCTGCTGATATGCAGCGAAGGCGCCAGCGTGATGACGTTCTTGTAATAGCCGCCGACATCCAGGACCAGGCCGATGCGCCTGCCATTGTGCTTCAGGTCGCCCGCCAGCCCGATATCGACCATCCTGTCGAGCAACCCGCGATTCGGCGTGAATCCGTCGGCCTGGCAGATTTCCGCGCGCAGCGCCAGACCCAGTCCGTCCACGTCGCCGATTTCCGGATGACGTTTCTGCAGGTCGCGCAGACCTTCGAGGAAATGCGCGCCCTTCTCCATCACCATCGTTTCGTAATCGGTTTCGTCCAGCATCTTCATGGTTTCCAGACCGACCGCGGTGCCGAGCGGATTGGAGGCGAAAGTCGAGTGGGTCGAACCCGGCGGGAACGCGCCCGGATTGATCAGTTCCTCGCGCGCCCACAGTCCGGCCAGCGGATTGAGACCGTTGGTCAAGGCCTTGCCGAACACCAGGATGTCCGGCTGCACGCCGAAATGCTCGATCGACCAGAGCTTGCCGGTGCGGAAGAAACCCATCTGGATCTCGTCCACCACCAGCAGGATGCCGTACTGGTCGAGCACGCGCTTGAGGCCGGGGAAGAAGTTCTTCGGCGGAATCACGTAACCGCCGGTGCCCTGGATCGGCTCGACGTAGAACGCGGCGTATTCGCACTGTCCGGCCTTCGGATCCCAGACGCCGTTGTATTCGGTCTCGAACAGGCGCTCGAACTTGGCCACGCAGTATTCTCCGTATTCCTCCTTCGACATACCCTTGGGGCCGCGGAAGTGGTAGGGAAACTCGATGAACTGCGCACGATCGAAATGCCCGTAACGGCGCCGATAGCGATAGGACGAGGTCAGCGCCGATGCGCCCAGCGTGCGGCCGTGATAGCCACCCTCGAAAGCGAACACCAGGCTCTTACCATTGGATGCGTTGCGCACCAGCTTCAGCGAATCTTCGATCGACTGCGAACCGCCGACATTGAAATGCACGCGGCCCTTGCGGCCCCATTTGCGTTCCGCATCCTGCGCCACCCGCTTCGCCAGTTCGATCTTGGTCGGATGCAGATACTGGCTGGCCACCTGCGGCAGAGTATCGAGCTGGCGCTTCAGCACCCCATCGAGACGTGGATTGGCGTAACCGAAATTGACCGCCGAATACCACATCTGCAGGTCCAGGTAGGGCACGTCCGCCGTATCGTAGAGATAACTGCCCTCGCAACGCGCGAAGATGCGCGGCGGTTCGCTGTAATGTACCGTGTCGCCATACGAGCAGTACTGCGCTTCGTCCGCGAGAAGCTGCGCATCATCGGCGCTGACGATCGGTTGCGGCTGGGTGATCTGGTTCATACGTATTGGATGCTCAAAGGTTCGATGAACGAAGCCGGTGCGTCATGCAGGCGCCCCTCGGCCAGCGCGTGCAACAACAGGGTGGCTTCGGCGAAATCGCGCATCGGCCGATGCGCGATACCGTGATTGCAACAATGCTCGAGCAAGCGATCCTTGGCAAAGACGAAATCGGCACGCTCGGCCACGCAGAAATCGGAGCGTCCGTCGCCGACCAGCAGAGTCGAACGGCCGCCCCACGCGGTGGCATAGGCGCATTTGCAGGTTCCGCTGCCGCAGTTGGGAGCCGCGTGCGGCGATGTCATTCGCCAGCGGTGCGTTTCGGTACGGACCAGGTGGTTGGCCGCCACCGGCAGACTCTCCAGTCCGCAGCGTTGCAGGATACGGGCGATGCTGTAATCGAGCCCGTCGCTGACGATCGTCAGCGGCATCCGCAGACGTTGCGCGGTCCGCGCGAACTGCTCGAAATACGGATCGATACCGACGCTGTCCAGCACCACGTCCAGGGCATCGCGGTCGCCGCCCAGCAGCGCCACCTGCCCGGTCATGCATTCGCGCGAACCGATCCGGCCTTCGTTCCAGTCCTGCTCCAGCGCTTCCCAACCAGGTTCGCCCAGCGCCTGCAACAGCCTGTCGGTGACATCCCCGATCGATACCGTGCCATCGAAATCGCAAATGATGTTCCAGTCGGACCGCACATCGGACTCCACAAGAATATCTGGGGGGCAGCCTAGGTGGCGTTTCTTTCGTCATTCTTTCGGTTTTGCAGTCCCCACCACACATCGTTCATGTTGGCTGTTCTCTCCAGCATCATCTCGCAGCGACGGCCGTATCCCGCGCTTGACCCGAAAACGGCGCCCCCCTATTGGGGCACCCCCGCAGCCAAACGCCATGCGCCCTCCCTGCATCGATCCGTGTACGACCTGACAGCCCGATCGGGGACACGACATGAACCGCGACACTTACCCGGAATGCGGGATGAGCGGACGAAATCGCGTACGCTTTCACCGCCACCGGATATCCGCCATCCCGATCGTCATGCCAATCGCTGCCACGAAGTGCATCGGAGCGCACGGCGCCCACTTGGCGTATGAACATGTCGGCTGCGGATCCGGCGGCAAACGCCGGCCTTCAGATGTACAATGACGATGCGCTGGATATTGCATCCGGCCGTTCCGGCGCAGCGCCCAGACCACGCAAGGTCGGGAAGCCCGGAGAATGTCTGACCAATCGATATGGAAATGGAAGCACTCCGGTTTCCTTCATGCGACCGGAGCCCGGTGAAAAAGGCGACGTGCTGCGTCATCCTGGTCCCGGATACGCCGCCGCATGACAAAATCGAAACCGTTTGACAGATCAGACAAGCACATTGAAATGAAACCCATTCTTCCACCCGCCATGGCCCCGCGTTTCGCCAAAGTCGCCACTTTCGGAATCAACCCGTTCAGTCCGTACTATCTCTACTTATGGTTCGCAATCCCTCTTTATCTGTCAATCTCGTTTCTGGTCACATCATCTACAGAGGAATGGCTCGCCAGCCTTTTCTTTTTCTTTGTGATTTTTCTTGTGCCCTTCCTGATAGTGGTGTCGAAACCGTGGAAAGTCGAAATCGACGATCACAGCGTGCGTCTGTGGGCATTAGGGGCAGGATGCATCCAATATTCATTCGATTCGTATGACTTTCAATTTGAACGTCAGATATACCATATGGGGAAGGCGTATGACTTTCAATTTGAACCTCCGATACTCCATTTCGGACGGAAACCGGGATGGTGCGAAGAATGCAGCATCATCAGCAGAGACAGCGGAATCAAGGTACGCGTACTGACTCAGTATTGCTTTCGCAATCCCGACGATCTGAAAAAACAGCTGCTCGCACGGCAGGAGGCTTTCTGGAGCAGGCGGCAGCCGCAGCCGCCCCGTTTGTCGCCGCCTTCCGCATGACGGGAACCTGGCCAATACCGCGCCGGGCCAGGATCGGTTTTCCGCGCAAGCAAACCAGTGAGCCTTCCGGCCCTCGCATTCGCATCCATCCGGATCGCCGATCTCGCTGGCCATGATCTACGCCGGTCCGCGGATCGTCCTGGAACGATTTCATTCAAAACATGAAAACCGCCTCCGCCCCGCCGCGAGCCACATCATGCTGGCCGTACGCAGACATGACGGCTCGGTTTTCATCCTGTCTTCGCCTGCCGCTGTCGCGCGACGGCCGGTTCCCGGTTCGATCCGTTTCCGCAACGCGGCGGCGTGCAAGCAGGTCTGCATCCCTTTTTACGAGCAGCCGGATCCGCTGCATTCGCTGGATGCGGCACAGGCCCGCAGCTTTCGCAACCTGCCCGGCATCCATCAGGTCATCCCCTGATGGCCGGTCCCGCGCGCGAAAGATCGCGCATCGCACAGACCGCCGCATCACTCGCAGCGCGCGCCTTCCACGAGATGCACACTCTGGACATGGTCTATGGACATGCCCATCCAGTCGCGCCGGCCCTGCACGCTGAGGACATCGCCCGGGATGAAGCACTGGTTCCAGCTCAGCCGCATGCCTTGCGCATGCGCCGGATCGTTCTTCCGGTGAATCTCCACCTCGCGTCGATAGAAATCGTCGAGGGGAATGCGTTGGCAATGCTCGGCTGGGTCACAGAACCGGATCACGATATCAACGCCACGCTCGGAGCGTCCCTCGCGTCCCACCTGTTCCGTGCCGATGACCTCCAGTTGCATCGAGTCCGGCTGTCCAGCCAGCCAATAGGCCAGATTGCGGATCGACAACCGGGCGGCACTGAACGTGGTCCATGCCAGGAACAGCGCGCCCAAAGCGATCATCAGCCTCTCGCGTGATTTCACCGGCACTCGGCCGGACCCGGACCCGTCCCCGGATGGGGAACGTGACCGGAAGCCCGCCCGGCGCAGGCCGCCAATCAATCCAAACCACGCGACGGCGAAGACGACCGCCAGCCACAGGGCAGCCAGCAGATAGCCGGGCCACTCCGGCCCCCAAAGCAAGCGCGAAGGCCAGTACTCCATGCGTCTGCCACCGAAGATGAAGCTCAGCATGGGCAACAGGAACAGGGCGGCGAAAGGTACCACGGCAAGGTCCGGCCTGCACCAGGCCAGACCGAGGAACGCCAGGGTACAGCCCCAGAACAGGATGCCGCTCCAGAGCGGTTCCGCCGGCGAGGTATTGCCGACGACCGCGATGGCCACGCCCATCGGTCCGAATCCTCCCAGAATCAGGACGATCCAGATCCACAGGATGGTTTTGGGTTTTGGCGGCCCGATGAGCCAATCGAATGGATTGCCGGACATCCCCCTTCCCTTCATGCGTCTGCCGCCGCCTATCATGCCAGACACAGAAAGCGGGCACCACCTATGCCGGGAACGGCCTGTTCCAACGAAACGGAAGAGCTGCAAGGAGCGGGCCCCGTCACGACAGGAAACCTTCCCGGAATCCACCGCCGCCCGCGATGCGGCAAGGCTTTGTCATCCTTTTGCCGGTTACGGTACGCGGCGATGGACATCGCGCCCACCATTTCTTCGCCATCCCTTGCCCTCCGGTATCGCCGGTCGAAATATAAAGAAAAGCCGCCCAAGGGCGGCTTTTCCAATACGGCTGCGAGATGGCCGCGCCGGCTTACTTCAGCCGCGATCTGATCGCCTTGCCGAGATCGCCAGGGGAACGCACGGTCATGACGCCGGCCTTTTCCAGCGCGGCGAACTTGCCGGCGGCGGTGCCCTTGCCGCCAGAGGCGATCGCGCCGGCATGGCCCATACGCTTGCCCGCCGGCGCCGAGGCGCCGGCGATGAAGCCGACCACTGGCTTTCTGACGTATTCGGCGATGAACTCGGCCGCTTCCTCCTCGGCGCTGCCGCCGATCTCGCCGACCATGATGATGCCTTCGGTCTGCGGATCGTCCTGGAACAGCTTCAGCGAGTCGATGAAGTTCATGCCCTGGATCGGATCGCCGCCGATGCCGATACAAGTGCTCTGACCCAGGCCGACATCGGTGGTCTGCTTGACCGCTTCATAGGTCAGCGTGCCCGAGCGCGAGACGATGCCGATCTTGCCCGGCATGTGGATGTGGCCCGGCTGGATGCCGATCTTGCACTCGCCCGGGGTGATGATGCCGGGGCAGTTCGGTCCGATCAGGGTGACGCCGTTGTAGCCTTTCAGCACGTTCCTGACCCGCAGCATGTCCAGCACCGGGATGCCCTCGGTGATGGCGACGATGACCTTGATGCCGGCATCGGCCGCTTCCATGATCGCGTCGGCCGCGAACGGCGGCGGGACGTAGATGACCGAGGCATTGGCCTGGGTGGCCTTGACCGCGTCGGCGACGGTGTTGAACACCGGCAGGCCGATATGCTGCTGGCCGCCCTTGCCCGGCGTGACGCCGCCGGCGACATCGGTGCCGTAATCGACCATCTGGCCGGCGTGGAAGGTACCCTGCTGGCCGGTGAAGCCCTGCACGATGACCCGGGTTTTCTTGTTAACCAGTACGGACATTCGATAAGTCCTCAAATACTCAATCTGTTGATATGGTCGGCTTCGG
Organism: Lysobacteraceae bacterium; assembly: GCA_031263725.1. Taxonomy (GTDB): domain Bacteria; phylum Pseudomonadota; class Gammaproteobacteria; order Xanthomonadales; family Xanthomonadaceae; genus JAITWM01. The sequence goes on from JAISFF010000026.1 coordinate 18,037, forward strand.
ATGCGACCGGCCGCCGCGATGTGGATGCCGGGATCCGGAGTGCATGGCTCAGGCCGCGTTCCTGACGGCCGCAACCGCCTTCTTCGCGCCGTCGTTGATGTCGTCCGCCGCGATGATGGCCAGGCCGGAGTCGCGCAGCAGCTGTTTGCCGGCTTCGACATTGGTGCCTTCCAGCCGCACCACCACCGGAATCTTGACACCGACTTCCTTGACCGCCGCGATGATGCCCTCGGCGATCATGTCGCAGCGGACGATGCCGCCGAAGATGTTGACGAAGATCGCCCTGACCTTGTCCGACGCCAGGATCAGCTTGAACGCCGTGGTCACACGCTCCTTGGTGGCGCCGCCGCCGACATCGAGGAAGTTGGCCGGCTCGCCGCCTTCCAGCTTGATGACATCCATCGTCGCCATCGCCAGACCGGCGCCGTTGACCATGCAGCCGATGTTGCCGTCCATGGTGACGTAGTTGAGGTCGTGCTCGCTGGCCAGGACTTCGGTCTCGTCTTCCTGGCTCTTGTCGCGCATCGCCGCCAGATCCGGATGCCGGAAGGTGGCGTTGTCGTCCGAGTTGACCTTGCCGTCCAGTGCGTACAGGTCGCCGCTGTCGAGAATCGCCAGCGGATTCAGCTCGACCAGCGACAGGTCCTTGTCATTGAACAGCCTGTACAGGCCGCCCATGATCCTGGCGAGCTGGTTGGCCTGCTTGGCGTCGAGGCCGAGCGCGAAGCCGACATCACGGCCCTGGTACGGCTGCAGACCCTGGACGAAATCGACGTTGAGCGTCTGGATCTTTTCCGGGGTCTTGGCGGCGACCTCTTCGATCTCCACGCCGCCCTCGGCCGATGCGATGTAGGTGATGGTCTTGGTGGAACGGTCCACCAGCACCGACAGGTACAGTTCCCTGGCGATGTCGCCGGCCACGGTGACCAGCACCAGGTTCACCGGCAGCGCGACGCCGCCGGACTGGTAGGTCGCCATCTTCGTGCCCAGCATCGCCTCGGCGGCGTTGCGCACATCGTCCAGCGTCTTGCAGAACTTGACGCCGCCGGCCTTGCCGCGGCCGCCGGCGTGGATCTGCGCCTTGACCATCCAGGGGCCGTCGCCCAGCGATCTGGCTACATCGACCGCTTCATTCGGCGAAGCGGCGACCTCGCCGGCCGGGACGGGAATGCCGTATTGGGCAAAGAGTTGTTTCGCCTGATATTCGTGGAAATTCATGCATCACCAGAGAAGGTGGAGGAGTGGGTTGCCCGGCGGGAGGCGCCGTGTCCGGATGGACGGGCGCAACGGGCCGCCGGTTATTGTCGCCGACCTGGCTCCTGGGTGCAAAACGCGGGGGTATTGACCGCGTGACTGGAACGCCAAGCTATCCCCGACCGCCGGATTCCCTATACTTTCCAACCGCACCGTGTGAACCGGAGCCAGGTTTGTTCCCCATCGCCAAAGCTGTTGAACGGTCCGTCTCCAACCCGCAACGCGAGCTGTACTTCTTCGCGTTGAGCCATGCGCTGATCGCGGCCATGATTACCGCGCTGCTGTTCAGCCCGTTCTCCGAAGTGCTGGAACCGCCGCTGTTGCCCAAGCTCGCCGACGTGGTGACGATCGCATATCTGCTGGTCTCGGTCGCGCTGCTGGTCTGGGGCCGCAATCCGGGCCGGCAGACATTCATCGTGGCGGTCACCGCCTGCATCGACATCATCGCGATGACGCTGCTGCTGCTGGCGCTGCCTTCGGTCCGCGCCGGCATCACCATGATGCTGCTGTTCAACATCGCCTCGGCGGTGATGCTGCTGCCGTTCCGCGCCGGGGTCTCGGTCACGCTGCTGGCCTGCATCATGCTGATCCTCGAACACGTCCTGACCACGCTGGGCCGCCAGAGCAGGCCGCGCTCGATGGCCGAGCTGACCATGTTCGTGCTGACCTTCCTGGCGTTGGGATGGCTTTCCTACCGGGGCGCGCGGCATGCGCGCACCAGCCACGCGCTGGCCGAACTGCGCGGCGCGGAAGTGGCCAGCCTGGTCGAGATCAACGAGATGATCATCCGCCGCATGCGCTCGGGCGTGCTGGTGGTGGATGCGAGCAACCGCATCACCATGACCAACGAGGCGGCCTCGACCCTGCTCGGCGATTACGACATCAATACCGCCGAATCGACCAGCCTCGCCCGTGTCGCACCGGAGCTGAGCCGCCGCCTGCAGCGCTGGCGCGCTGGCGCCGACACCGATGACGACGAACCGCTGCAACTGGCGCCGGAGCAGCCCGAGGTGCAGCCGCGTTTCGTGCGCCTGCTGGCCGACGGCAACACCGCGCTGATCTTCCTCGACGATCCGACCGTGGTCTCGCGCCGCGCGGAATCGATGACGCTGGCGGCGCTGGGACGCTTCTCCGCCAGTCTGGCGCACGAGGTCCGCAATCCGCTGGCGGCGATCAACTACGCCTGCCAGTTGCTGGAAGAATCCGAGAACCTCAATCCGGCCGACCAGCGCCTGCTGCAGATCATCCACCAGCAGTGCCAGCGCACCAACAACATCATCGAAAGCGTGCTCGGACTGGCGCGCCGCGACCGGGCCAATCCGGAAAACCTGGATCTGTGCCAGTTCGTGCGGCACTTCGTCGACGATTATCAGCAGACCCTTTCGGTGGAAACCGATACGCTGGAAGCCTCGTTGCCCAAGCAGCCGGTAATCGGCCTGGTCGACCCCGGCCATCTGCAGCAGATACTGACCGCGCTGGTGCACAACGCACTCAAATACGGCCGCAAGCCCGAAGAGCCGGCACGGGTGCGCCTGCGCGTCTCGCAGAGCGGGCGGGCGCCGCAGATCGATGTGATCGATCGCGGCCCCGGCATTCCCGAGCGCATCGCCAACCAGTTGTTCCAGCCGTTCTTCACCACGTCCGAGCACGGCACCGGCCTGGGCCTGTACATCGCCAGGGAGCTGTGCCGGGTCAACCAGGCCAGCCTCAGGTACATCTCCATGCCCGGCGGCGGCGCCTGTTTCAGCCTCATCCTGCCTGCGCCGAACAGCGTATTCACCGATGTCCGCTGAAACGGCGGCCGCGCGGAACATTCCGCTTCTGGCTTTTGGAATCGGCCTAACTGTTAATAGAAGGGACTCGATACGCTGTTACTGATGTCGGATGTCGTCACTTGACTCGAAATGGGGCGCTGTACAATCCCTATAAGCAGGTATTTCAGGGTGGCGGACGTTTGGCGTCTGGCTCCATTATTGTCGTAAGTTCTGAGGGGGCTGGGAGCGCTGGGGGCGTGGTGAATTCCCCCGGTGGAAAGACGAGGCATCGATTTATATCCATCCCTTAATTAATAACATCGAGATTGACGAAATAGACACATTCAAAATCTGGATACCTTACAGAGGCTGATATATCTACATCGGCTCCCCTGTAGCGGTATCGCTTGTAATTGGATGGAACAAATGCACCCGGTGGAAGCCCTTTGTCTCCTGAAATCTGGATAAACCGTTCCAGTGGAAAGCACGGCGTTTCCGAGACGGCAAAAGAGATTTTGCCGACATTAGTGATTAACTCGGATGACTTAGGCGTAAGCTGTAATTCCGATGTACTTACATTTAACAAAATGTATCCATCGGCAAGAACCAGTTCTCCTTCTTTTTCTGTATCCAGATAAGAAATGCGCCCATTTTTGAAATGGGCTGCATACCGACGATAGAAGAATGCCGCGACTTGATCGAGTCCGGCTCGCCCTTGCTGGACGGGTAGGCTTAGCAGCTGTTCCAAACCGAGTTCGGGTTCCTCGCTTGCGGGAGGTCCAGACTTGGTGGTTGTTCCGGCACATCCACTTATGGCGAGTGCCATGACACTCCATGCAAACCAGCGGGAACGTAGAACGTCTGGCGGGAGCAACATTGCGTATCCTTGTATCGACATGATAGGTTCACCATGGGATTAGTATAGAAGCAGATAGATCATGTCAAGCGAAGCGGAACGGCAAAGAATACGGGAATCACTGTTACAGAATGAGCAGTTTATCGATATGCCTTCGGGCTTGCGGGAAGTCATCCTGCACTCTCCCACGGCCAGTCGTCAGTTCGAGACGTTCTTTTCCAAGGGCGGTATCATTCGTGATGATGAGAGCGAAGAGTTAGCTTATTACTCTGGTACTGAATCACCTGAAATTGTTGTTAGCCAATTCAAGTATCAGGAAGCGCGCTTGCCCCATCGTGACGACATGCGCAGGAGCCTGTTCTCCATCATGGCGCATGAAATCGGTCATGACGCCATCAATTACGAAGCACACCCGTTTCGTGGCAGTACCGAAGAAGAATACGTCGCTTATCGTGCCGAGCATGAGGCAATGGCAATCCAGAATGTATTTCCCATTTTCAAGGAACTGTCCGAGACCATGCCGGATTTCAAGCCGGACTGGAATTCGGTGGGGTACTTGCAGGGAATTGAATTGGCCGGACTCTACAAGGAATGGGAAACGACCCGGGACAATCGGGCTGCCATTGATGCCATCGCGGCCAAGGTAGCGGCTACTCCATACTCACGCGCTGGTATGCAGGACATGGATGGCGATGGGCATCTGACCACGCGCGATCAGTACCTGCGTGATTTTCGTGAGGATCAAGCGCGCAAGCAACGTTGGAATGAGGGCAGGCGGCAGGAGGGTGAGCAGGTGAAAAACCCATCTACAAGCGAACCGCAGGCCAGCCAGCGCCTGATTCCGGCTCAACCCGGTCATTCCGACTACGATCAGCACCAAAGGCTGCTAAACAAGGTTCAAGCCTTGAATGGTGAACGGGGATCTCCTTGGGACGAAGCTGCCTGCCTGCGGGTCACTGCGTCTCTACTGGTGGCGGTGAAAGGCGATCCGATGATTAAGCGGATTGACGACATTCAGTTGAATCAGGAGACGGCAAAAGCTCCGGCGGAGAAGTGGATCGCCGTCTTCTACAGGCCCTATGGCGATCAGGAGCCATCCTTCCGCGTTTATGTGGACACGCAGGAGGCATTGAATACTCCGGTCGAGAAAGCTTACGAGCGCTTGCAGGCGCAGGA
>JAISFF010000029.1 GCA_031263725.1 Lysobacteraceae bacterium
ACATCAAGATGACGGTGGAGCTGATCAACCCGGTGGCGATGGACGAAGGTTTGCGCTTTGCGATCCGCGAGGGCGGCCGCACGGTGGGGGCCGGCGTCGTCGCAAGAATCATCAAGTAATACTGAATGGATCCCGGCGCTCACTGGGTTGAGCGCCGGGATTTTCTTACTGCGATAAAGAGAGCAGGGAAGTTTCTCGTGTTCGCCAGACAAAGGAAGTTGTGACAGAGCGACTTTTGACAGTCCAGACTGTTGACGGATGTGGTCATGCGCTCTATACTTCTTCGTCTGGGCAGGCCAGTAGATATTGGTCTGCCTCTACTTTTGCAGAGGTGATTTCCTTCGGGGAAGTCGCCAGTGGCTTCCGGCAGCCGGAACCGCTGGATGCAGCAATCATTCGCGCCAACCCGGAGCCAGGCATCCCAGAGGCCTTGCTCGTCGCTCTTTTTACTTTAGGAAAACCCTCATGGCGGACCAAAAGATCCGGATTCGGCTGAAGGCATTCGATCATCGATTGATCGATCGCTCAGCCAGTGAGATAGTCGAAACGGCCAAGCGGACCGGCGCACAGGTGCGTGGTCCGATTCCGTTGCCGACTAAGATCGAGCGCTACACCGTGCTCGTCTCGCCGCATGTCGATAAGGACGCGCGCGATCAGTATGAAACCCGCACGCACAAGCGTGTACTCGATATCGTCGACCCCAATGACAAGACCGTGGACGCGCTGATGAAGCTCGAACTCGCGGCTGGCGTCGATGTCCAGATCAAGTTGACTTGAGGGCTGCGACCATGACGAAGAAATATTCGTTGGGTATGGTCGGTCGGAAGGCTGGCATGAGTCGGGTCTTCACCGAAGATGGCCGTTCCATCCCGGTGACCCTGATCGAAGCCACCCCGAATCGTGTTACTCAGATCAAGACCGTTGAAACCGATGGTTACAGCGCCGTCCAAGTGACGGTGGGGACGCGCCGTGCCGCGCTGGTCAACAAGCCGGCTGCCGGCCACTATGCCAAGGCCAAGGTCGAAGCGGGCCGCGGGTTGTGGGAATTTCGCGTTGCCGACGACAAGATCGGCGACTTCGCTATCGGCGGCGAAATCAAGGCGGACCTCTTCGAGGTCGGCCAGATCGTCGATGTCCAGGGTGTCAGCAAGGGCAAGGGCTTCCAGGGCGCGATCAAGCGGTACAACTTCCGCATGGGCGATGCCACCCACGGTAACTCGTTGTCGCATCGCTCGCCCGGCTCCATCGGCCAGCGCCAGACGCCGGGCCGCGTGTTCCCGGGCAAGAAGATGTCCGGTCACATGGGTGCCGAAACCAAGAGCATTCAGAACCTCGAAGTCATCCGTGTCGATGCCGAGCGTGGTCTGATCGCGGTTCGCGGCTCCGTGCCGGGCGCCCCGGGTGGTGACGTGATCGTGCGTCCCGCGAGCAAGGCATAAAGGAGAACCGCAGTGGAACTCACTATTACAGGCAGTGCCGACAAATTGTCGGTTTCCGACGAAGTGTTCGGACGCGAATTCAGTGAAGACCTGGTTCACCAGGTTGTCGTGGCCTATCGCAATGCGGGCCGCTCCGGCACCAAGGCGCAGAAGACACGCTCCGAGGTTTCCGGAACCACCAAGAAGTCCAAGCGTCAGAAGGGCGGTGGTGCCCGTCATGGCGCGTTGACTGCGCCGATCTTCGTCGGTGGCGGCGTGGCGTTCGCAGCGAAGCCGCGCAGCTTCGCGCAGAAGGTCAACCGCAAGCAGTACCGCGCCGCGATGAGCGTCATCCTGTCCGAATTGAACAGGCAGGGGCGGGTCATGGTGGTCGATTCCTTCGATATCGACGCGCCGAAGACCAAGGACCTGGTGCGGAAGCTGGGCGACTTGAAGGCAGGCCAGCGTCCGCTGATCGTGACCGAGGATGCTTCCGAGAATCTGTTCCTGTCGGCTCGCAACATTCCGTATGTTGAGGTGCGCGATGTGCAGGGGCTGGATCCGGTTGCGCTGGTCAGTGCCGACACGCTCATAATCACGGCGGATGCCGTCAAGAAGATTGAGGAGTGGCTGGTGTGAGCACGAACGAAAAGATCTACAGCGTGCTGCGTGCGCCGCGTGTCTCCGAGAAGACTGCGCGGTTGCAGGAGAGCACCAATCAATACGTCTTCGAGGTGTCGACCGAAGCGACCAAGGCGGATGTCAAAGCCGCCGTGGAGCAGCTGTTCGATGTCAAAGTCGAGTCCGTCAACGTCGTCAATGTGAAGGGCAAGAACAAGTCCTTCCGTTTCCGCAAGGGTCGTCGTGGCGATTGGCGCAAGGCGTATGTGCGCTTGGCCGATGGTCAGGCTATCGATGTAGCGACCCAGGCCTGAGGTACGTCACATGCCATTGATGAAATTCAAACCCACTTCTGCCGGTCGCCGCTCCGCGGTAAGGGTGACGACGCCGGATCTGCACAAGGGTGCCCCGCATGCTCCACTGCTGGAAAAGCAGAGCCGGACCGGCGGACGCAACCACCATGGCCGCATCACCACCCGCCATATCGGTGGTGGTCACAAGCAGCACTATCGCATCATCGATTTCAAGCGCAACAAGGAAGGTATTCCGGCCTGTGTCGAGCGGATCGAATACGATCCCAATCGCACTGCCCATATCGCCCTGCTGTGCTATGCCGATGGCGAGCGTCGCTACATCATCGCTCCGCGCGGTCTGAAGGCCGGTGATCAGGTGATTGCCGGACACGATGCTCCGATCCGTCCGGGCAATACGCTGCCGCTGCGCAACATTCCGGTCGGCACCACGATTCACGGTATTGAGCTGAAAGCGGGCAAGGGCGCCCAGATGGCCCGTGCCGCAGGCGCCGGCGTTCAACTGGTCGCCCGCGAGCAGGGCTATGCGACCCTGCGCCTTCGCTCCGGTGAAATGCGCAAGGTGTCGGTTGAATGCCGCGCCACCATCGGCGAAGTCAGCAACCACGAGCACAACCTGGAAAAACTGGGCAAGGCCGGCGCCAGCCGCTGGCGTGGCATCAAGCCGACCGTTCGCGGTGTGGTGATGAATCCGGTTGACCACCCGCACGGCGGTGGCGAGGCCAAGGCCGGCCAGGGTAATCCGCATCCGGTCACCCCGTGGGGTGTTCCGACCAAGGGTTACAAGACGCGCCATAACAAGCGCACCCAGAAATTCATCGTCCGCGATCGCAGGGGCTAATCGATCATGCCACGTTCACTCAAAAAAGGCCCATTCGTCGATCATCACCTGCTCAAGAAGGTGGAGGCCGCGGGCAACAGCAAAAAGCCGATCAAGACCTGGTCGCGTCGTTCCATGGTGCTGCCGGAGATGGTCGGTCACACGATCGCCATCCATAACGGCAAGAACCATGTTCCCGTTCTGATCAACGAAAACATGGTTGGTCACAAGCTTGGCGAGTTCGCCGTCACCCGTACCTTCAAGGGTCACGGCGGCGACAAGAAGTCGAAGTAAGGAGAGATGACGATGGAAGCGAAAGCAATCCTGCGCACCGCGCGCATCTCGCCGCAGAAAGCCCGTCTGGTCGCCGACCAGGTTCGTGGCCTGACTGCCGAGCGTGCGGTCAATCTGTTGAAGTTCTCCGACAAGAAGGCCGCCCACCTGATCCGCAAGGTAGTGGAGTCGGCGATCGCCAATGCCGAAAACAACGAAGGTGCCGATGTCGATGAGCTGAAGGTCAAGACCATCATGATCGACGAAGGTCCGATGCTGAAGCGCTTCGGCGCTCGGGCAAAGGGTCGTGGCACTCGGATCCTCAAGCGCACCAGCCACATCACTGTGGTTGTGAGCGAAGGCAAATAAGCGGAGATAAGGGAAAGACGATGGGTCATAAAGTTCATCCGACTGGAATCCGCTTGGGTATCTCCAAAGACTGGAACTCGAAGTGGTATGCCAACAAAGGCGAGTTCGCCGGTTATCTGGCCGCCGATCTGAAAGTGCGCGAGCTGTTGCGCAAGAAGCTGGCTCAGGCCGGGATCAGCAAAATCCTGATCGAGCGTCCGGCCAAGACCGCGCGCGTGACGATCTTCACCGCCCGTCCGGGCGTCGTGATCGGCAAGCGTGGCGAGGATATCGAGAAGCTGCGCAAGGAAGTCAGCGACATGATGGGCGTTCCGGCGCACATCAACGTCACCGAGGTGCGCAAGCCCGAGCTTGATGCGCAACTGGTCGCCGAAAGCATCGCCCAGCAGCTGGAGCGTCGCATCATGTTCCGCCGCGCGATGAAGCGCGCCGTCGGCAATGCGATCCGCCTCGGCGCGCAGGGCATCAAGGTCAATGTCGCCGGCCGCTTGAACGGTGCGGAAATCGCCCGTTCGGAGTGGTACCGCGAAGGTCGCGTTCCGCTGCATACGCTGCGCGCCGACATCGACTATGGTTTTGCCGAGGCCCAAACCACCTATGGCGTGATCGGTATCAAGGTCTGGGTCTACAAGGGCGAGGTCTTCGATTTCTCCCAAGTCGGTCAGGAAAAGCAGGAAGACGCGCCGCGCGCTGAGCGCAGTGATCGCGAACGTCCGGCACGTCCTGCGCGTGAAGCGAGGTAACGGCGATGTTGCAACCAAAACGAACCAAGTACCGCAAGGTGCACAAAGGCCGCAATGATGGCCTCAGCTGGAGCGCCAACGCTGTCAGTTTCGGCGAATATGGCCTGAAGGCCACAGCGCACGGTCGCCTGACCGCGCGTCAGATCGAGGCGGCGCGTCGTACCATCAGCCGCTACGTGAAGCGCGGCGGCAAGATGTGGATCCGCGTGTTTCCCGACAAGCCGATCACCCAGAAGCCGATCGAAGTCCGCATGGGCTCGGGTAAGGGTGGCGTCGAGTACTGGGTCGCACAGATCCAGCCTGGTCGCATGATCTATGAAATCGAAGGCGTTCCGGAGGAGATGGCGCGTGAAGCGTTCCGTCTGGCGGCGGCCAAGCTTTCGGTCACCACCACCTTTGTCACCCGGACGGTGCGCTGATGAACACAACCGAACTCCGCGGCAAATCGGCCGACGAACTGAAAAGCCACCTGCTGGAGCTGCGCAAGGAACAGTTTGCTCTGCGCATGCAGAAGGCGTCCGGGCAGTTGACCAAGATCCATGAACCCCGCCGTGTGCGTCGCGAGATCGCTCGCGTCAAGACACTGCTCGGCAGCAGCAAGTAAGGGACGCAGTGATGAGCGATAACACAGAAACCAAGCCGCTGCGCACGGTCGAAGGCCGGGTGGTCAGCAACAAGATGGACAAGACGGTCACCGTGCTGGTGGAGCGCCAAGTCAAGCACCCGCTCTATGGCAAGTACATTCGCCGTTCGACCAAGCTGCACGCGCATGACGCGGACAATGCTTGCAACGAAGGCGATATCGTGCGCCTTACCGAAATCGCGCCGATGTCCAAGACCAAGAACTGGCGCGTTGTCGAAGTTGTCAGCCGCGCTGCTGAATAAGGGAGATCTGAATCATGATCCAGATGCAGAGCTACCTTGACGCCGCCGACAATTCCGGCGCCAAGGAACTGATGTGCATCAAGGTGCTGGGTGGTTCCAGGCGCCGCTACGCCGGTATCGGCGACATCATCAAAGTCACGGTGAAGGATGCGATTCCCCGTGGCAAAGTGAAGAAGGGCGAAGTCTATGACGCCGTCGTGGTGCGTACCCGCAAGGGCGTGCGCCGTCCGGACGGCTCGCTGATTCGCTTCGACGGCAATGCCGCGGTGCTGCTGAACAACAAGCAGGAGCCGATCGGCACGCGTATCTTCGGACCGGTGACGCGTGAGCTGCGTTCCGAGAAGTTCATGAAGATTGTTTCGCTCGCGCCTGAAGTGCTCTGAGCGGAGGAAACGAGATGGCTAACCGTATTAAGAAGGGCGACCAGGTCGTCGTCGTCGCCGGCAAGGACAAAGGCAAGCAGGGCGAAGTGATCCGTGTGGATGGCGAGCGTGTGTTCGTTTCCAACATCAATATCGTCAAGCGCCATACCAAGCCCAACCCGCAGGCGGGCGTGGCGGGCGGCGTGATCGAGCGTGAAGCCTCGATCCATATATCCAACGTGATGCCGTTCAACCCCGCCACGGGCAAGGGTGAGCGCATTGGTTACAAAGTGCTGGAGGATGGACGCAAACTGCGTGTGTTCCGCTCCAGCGGTGAGGCGCTCGACGTCTGAGGAATAAAGGCATATGACCACGCGGCTAGAAAAAATCTATAAGGAAGAGGTCGTTCCGGGCTTGATGAAGAAGTTCGGCTACGCCAATCCGATGGAAGTCCCCAAACTCGTCAAGATCACGTTGAACATGGGCGTGGGCGAAGCGGCGGCCAACAAGAAGGTGCTGGAGAATGCGATTGCCGACATGGCCAAGATCACCGGCCAGAAGCCGATCGCGACGAAGTCCCGCGTGTCGGTGGCATCGTTCAAGATCCGTGACGGCTGGCCGATTGGTTGTAAGGTCACGCTGCGGCGCGACCGCATGTTCGAATTCCTGGACCGTCTGGTCAGCGTCGCACTGCCGCGCGTCCGTGACTTCCGCGGCGTCTCCGGCCGTTCGTTCGACGGTCGCGGCAACTTCAACATGGGCGTGAAAGAGCAGATCATCTTCCCGGAAATCGATTTCGACCAGGTGGATGCGCTGCGTGGCATGGACATTGCCATCACCACGACCGCCAAGTCCGATGCCGAAGCGAAGGCATTGCTCGAAGCGTTCAAATTCCCATTCCGTAACTGATCGCGAGGAACCTGACATGGCAAAGACTTCGATGGTGAACCGCGACCTGAAGCGGACCAAGCTGGCCAAGAAACATGCTGCCAAGCGTGAGGATCTGAAGAAGATCCTCAGCAGCCAGACGGCCTCCTACGAGGAAAAGATGGACGCGTCGGCCAAGCTGCAGAAGCTGCCGCGCGACTCTTCTCCCAGCCGTCAGCGCAATCGCTGCGAGCTGTCGGGTCGTCCCCGTGGTGTCTATCGCAAATTCGGCCTGGGTCGCAACAAGCTGCGCGAAGCAACGATGCGTGGAGATGTTCCGGGTCTGCGCAAGGCCAGCTGGTAATAGGCATCTTTTACCGCTCCCGGACTCCGGGTTCGGGAGCCTAATTGAAAGCAGCGAAATGCGGAAAGAGGTGACTCTTTCCGCATTGCCGGTTATACTATCCGGCTTTCCTGGATTCGTCCGGGGAGCTGGATTCGCCCCAATGCAATGATTTCATTGGGAAAAATATCGAGATTTTCGCGCAAGCGGATATCGGTGCACTCACAGGAACTTGTCTATGAGCATGACTGATCCCATCGCCGACATGCTGGTCCGCATCAAGAATGCGGCCGCCGTCGGCAAGCAGACGGTAAAGATGCCGTCATCCAAGATCAAGGTAGCGATCGCCAACGTGCTGAAGTCGGAAGGCTATATCACCGATCTGCGTGTCACCCCGGGCGACAACAACAAGGCCGATCTGGAAATCATCCTGAAGTACTTCGAAGGCCGTCCGGTCATCGAGCAGATGCAGCGCGTTTCCCGTTCGGGTTTGCGCCAGTATCGCGGCAAGGACGATTTGCCGAAGGTGCTCGGAGGTCTGGGCATCGCCATCATTTCCACCTCCAAGGGCATCATGACCGATGCGCAGGCCCGGCAAGCCGGCGTCGGCGGTGAAGTCTTGTGCTTCGTGGCCTAAGCGAAGGAGTTCACTATGTCTCGCGTAGCCAAAAAGCCGATTGCCCTGCCGAAGGGCGTCGAACTGAATGTTCAGGGCGGCAAGATCAGTGTCAAGGGTCCAAAGGGCAACCTGTCGGTAGCCAAGCCTGACGGCATCGAAATCAAGGTCGAAAACGGCGTTGCCACGATGTCGGCCAACGACGATTCGCTGATCGCGCTGAGCGGAACCATCCGTTCGCTCGTATCCAACATGGTTCAGGGTGTCACCCAAGGGTTCGAGCGCAAGCTTGAGCTGGTCGGCGTCGGTTATCGCGCCTCCATGCAGGGCAAGGACCTGAATCTGTCGTTGGGCTTCTCGCATCCGGTGGTGTTCCAGGCGCCGGAAGGCGTGACCATCACGACGCCGAGCCAGACCGAGATTCTGGTTCAGGGCGCCGACAAGCAGAGCGTCGGACAGGCCGCTGCCAATATCCGCGCTTTCCGTCCGCCGGAACCGTACAAGGGCAAGGGTGTCAAGTACGCCGACGAAGTCATCATTCGTAAGGAAGCCAAGAAGGCCTAAGGCGATTTGCACGCTTCGGAGATGGTTCATCGAGACTTTTCCCATCGCGCAAGTGCCGCAAGCCGATCCGCTTCTTAAGGAACCTAATCATGAGTATCAAGAACAATGCCCGTCTGCGCCGCGCCAAATCCACGCGCGCGCAAATTCGTAAGCTCGGCGTTCCCCGTCTGTCGGTATTGCGCACGGGTCAGCACCTGTACGCTCAATTGTTCACCGCCGACGGTTCCAAGGTCATCGCCGCCGCGAACACGTTGCAGGCCGATGTGAAGGACGGCCTGAAGAACGGCAAGAACACCGATGCGGCCGCGAAGGTGGGGCGCATCATCGGCGAGCGCGCCAAGGCGGCGGGTATCGAGAAGATTGCGTTCGATCGCTCCGGCTATCGCTACCACGGTCGCATCAAGGCGCTGGCCGATGCTGCGCGCGAGGCCGGTCTGCAGTTCTAATTACCCAAGGACCCGGCTTGACGCGGATCCTTCATACAACTATAAGCGGCCAGCGAGTCGTAAGTATCCAGAGGAAACAACATGGCAAATGAACGTGAGCCGCGTGGTCGTGATCGGGATCGTTCCCGGGAGGAAATCGACGACGGCATGATCGAAAAGCTGGTCGCGGTCAACCGCGTCAGCAAGACCGTCAAGGGCGGTCGCCAGTTCACCTTCACTGCGCTGACGGTGGTGGGCGACGGCGCCGGCCAGGTCGGCTTTGGCTACGGCAAAGCGCGCGAAGTGCCGGTCGCCATCCAGAAATCGATGGAATATGCCCGCAAGAACATGTCCCGCGTGGACCTGAACAACGGCACCCTGTGGCATCCGGTCAAGGCCGGACACGGCGCGGCGCGCGTGTTCATGCAGCCAGCCGTCGAAGGTACCGGCGTGATCGCCGGCGGCGCGATGCGCGCCGTGCTGGAAGCGGTCGGCGTCAGGGACGTGCTGGCGAAGGCCGTCGGTTCGCGCAATCCGATCAATCTGGTCCGCGCTACGCTGAAGGGCCTGATTGACATGCGTTCGCCCGGTCAGATCGCGGCAAAGCGCGGCAAGAAGGTGGAGGAATTCCTCAATGGCTAACGAGTCCAACAAAATGGTCAAGGTGCGCCTGGTGCGTGGCCTGCGTGGTACCCAGGCTCGGCATCGTCTCTCGGTGCGTGCGCTGGGCCTGAACAAGCTCAACGACGTGCGTGAACTGAAGGACAGCCCGCAAGTGCGCGGCCTGATCCATCAGCTGCATTATCTCGTGCGTGTGGAAGAGTGAGAGGAGACCCCTGATGCGTATGAATACACTCAAGCCCGCCGAGGGCGCCCGCGCCGAGCGTACTCGCGTGGGTCGTGGTATCGGTTCCGGTCTGGGCAAGACGGCCGGTCGTGGCCACAAGGGTTCGTTTGCCCGCAAGGGCAAGGGTAAGATCAAGGCCGGATTCGAAGGTGGCCAGACTCCGATGCAGCGTCGTTTGCCGAAGATCGGCTTCCGCTCGCGGATGGCCAGGGACACTGCCGAAGTGCTGCTGTACAAGCTGGAGCTGATCGAAGCCGACATCGTCGATTTCGAGGCTCTGCGCGCGGCCAAGCTGGTCCCGGTCTCGGCCAAGAAAGCCAAGATCGTGAAGAAGGGCGAGCTGTCGAAGAAACTGACGATCAAGGGCGTGGCGGTTACGGCCGGCGCGAAGACCGCGATCGAAGCCGCCGGCGGTAGCGTCCAGGAGTAAGCAATACCATGGCAAAGGGTGGCATCGGCGGAGGTTTGGGAAAGTTCACCGAATTGCGGCAGCGCTTGCTGTTCGTGGTGGGTGCGCTGATCGTTTACCGCATCGGCTGTTATGTGCCGGTGCCCGGTGTCAATCCCCAGGCCATGCTGGAGATGATGAAGTCGCAGGGTGGCGGCATCGTGGACATGTTCAACATGTTCTCGGGCGGTGCCCTGCATCGCTTCAGCATCTTTGCGTTGAACGTGATGCCGTACATTTCGGCGTCGATCGTGATGCAGTTGGCCACCTATATGTTCCCGGCACTGAAGGCCATCCAGAAGGAGGGTGAGTCGGGGCGACGCAAAATCACGCAGTATTCGCGCATCGGCGCAGTGATCCTTGCGGTGGTGCAGGGCGGCAGCATCGCGCTGGCGCTGCAGAACCAGGTGGCGGCAGGCGGCATGCCCGTGGTCTACAACCCGGGCGTGGGCTTCGTCCTGACTGCGGTGGTATCCCTGACGGCCGGCACCATCTTCCTGATGTGGCTGGGCGAGCAGGTGACGGAGCGCGGCATCGGCAACGGCGTATCGCTGATCATCTTCGCCGGTATCGTTGCCGGCTTGCCTGGCGCGGTCATCCATACCATCGAGAGCTACCAGAACGGTAGCATCAACTTCATCTCGCTGTTGCTGATCGTGATCGTGGTGCTCGGATTCACCTGGTTCGTCGTGTTCGTGGAGTGTGGCCAAAGGCGCATCACGGTCAACTATGCGCGGCGACAGGGTGGACGCAATGCGCACATGAACCAGACCTCGTTCCTGCCGCTGAAGCTGAACATGGCCGGCGTGATTCCGCCGATCTTCGCATCCAGCATTCTGGCCTTCCCGGCGACGATGGCGCAGTGGAGCGGGCAGGCAACGTCGGTGACACTGCTGCAGCGCATTTCCAACGCGCTGGCTCCGGGTGAGCCGCTGCACATGATCGTATTCGCGGCGCTGATCATCGGTTTTGCCTTTTTCTATACGGCGCTGGTGTTCAACTCCCAGGAAACCGCCGACAACCTGAAGAAGTCGGGTGCGTTGATCCCGGGTATCCGTCCGGGCAAGGCGACGGCCAACTATGTGGATGGCGTTCTGACCCGGTTGACGGCAGCGGGTTCGCTCTATCTGGTGGCAGTCTGTCTGTTGCCGGAAGTGATGCGAACCCAGCTCGGGACGTCGTTCTATTTCGGCGGTACCTCGCTGCTGATCGTGGTGGTGGTGGTGATGGACTTCATTGCGCAGATCCAGGCGCATCTGACGTCGCACCAGTACGAAAGTCTTCTGAAGAAAGCCAATCTCAAGGGAAGCGTACGCGGCCGGGGTTGATTTCTTGACAAAAAGCGGCTCGTGTAGCGTCTCGTGCACGAGTGAGCCGATGTGGTGTCGCGCCAGAGTAGCGCGACCGGGATGGGGCAAGGTCCTTTCCCTGCATCGGCCGGCGCTGGAGCATGGGCACACTCCCCATGCCGGGTCGCACGGAGCGAATTTGCTTCGTGGGCTTCCAATTAACCCGAGACATTTGATACAATTCGAAGTTCACTTTCGAGCTATCACGCTTGCCTGCGCGCCGAAGACGTGTGGTCGGGCCTATTTCAGAGTTTGGAGAATCGCGTAATGGCGCGTATTGCAGGTGTCAATCTGCCAACCCAGAAGCACGTCTGGGTGGGATTGCAAAGCATCTATGGCGTCGGCCGGACCCGGTCGAAGCAGATATGTGAAGCCGCTTCGGTGCCGCTCACAACCAAAATCCGTGACCTGTCCGAGCCACAAGTCGAGCGCTTGCGCCTCGAAGTTGGCAAGTATGTGGTTGAAGGCGACTTGCGTCGCGAAGTGGGTATCGCCATCAAGCGTTTGATGGACCTCGGCTGCTATCGGGGACTGCGGCATCGCCGCGGCCTGCCGTTGCGCGGCCAGCGTACCCGGACCAACGCACGTACCCGCAAGGGTCCGCGCAAGGCGATCAGAAAGTAAAGGATACCTGACATGGCGAAGCCGGCATCTGGCAAAACCAAGAAGAAAATCAAGCGTGTCGTCACCGATGGTGTCGCGCATGTGCATGCCTCTTTCAACAACACCATCGTGACGATCACCGACCGGCAGGGCAACGCGCTGTCATGGGCGACCTCCGGTGGCGCGGGATTCCGCGGTTCGCGCAAGTCCACTCCTTTCGCCGCGCAGGTCGCGGCGGAAAAGGCGGGGCGCGCCGCTCTGGATTATGGCGTGAAATCGCTGGAAGTCCGGATCAAGGGTCCGGGCCCGGGACGCGAATCGGCCGTGCGTTCGTTGAACGCCGTCGGCTACAAAATTCTCAACATCATCGACGTGACGCCAATCCCGCACAATGGGTGCCGTCCGCCGAAAAAGCGCCGCGTCTAAAGGAGCTTGAAAGCATATGGCTCGTTATATTGGTCCTACCTGTAAACTCGCGCGCCGCGAAGGCGCCGACCTCTCCCTGAAAAGCGTGGCGCGTGCGCTGGACTCCAAGTGCAAGCTTGAGCAGAAACCCGGCCAGCATGGCGCGCAACGCAAGGGCAAGCTATCCGACTACGCCACCCAGCTGCGCGAAAAGCAGAAGGTCAAGCGTATCTATGGCCTGCTGGAGCGCCAGTTCCGCAATTACTACAAGAAAGCCACCACGAAGAAGGGCAATGCGGGTGAAAACCTGCTGCAGATGCTGGAATCGCGTCTGGACAACGTCATCTACCGGATGGGTTTCGCGGTGACGCGTCCCGCCGCGCGTCAGCTGGTTTCGCATCGTGGCGTGCTGGTCAACGGCAAGCCGGTCAATCTGCCCTCATATCAGGTCAAGGCCGGTGATTCGGTCGCTCTGTCCGAGCGCGCGCAGAAGCAACTGCGGGTTCAGGAAGCGGTGACGGTCGCCGAGCAGCATGATCTGCTGCCGTCGTGGGTCGAGGTCGACACGAAGAAGTTCACCGGCGTGTTCAAGGCCGTGCCAGATCGCGCGGACTTGCCTGCCGACATCAACGAAGCTCTCATCATCGAGTTGTACTCCAAGTAATTGTGCAGCTGACCTTGAATCCAGACCCCTTCGGGATTCGAGCGTTTTGATTAGCCACAGCCGGGCATTCGCATAGTGCGATTATCCGGTCGCCCTGAGTCAGGGTCCAAAGTTAAGTCCCCGGTTCCGCCGCCGGGGTCTATTGCAGGAGAACCCGCAAAATGTCGGTTACCGCCCATCAGGTACTGCGCCCCCGCGGTCCGCAGATTGAACGCCTTTCCGATCATCGTGCCAAGATCGTCATCGAGCCCTTGGAACGCGGTTATGGTCACACCCTCGGCAATGCCTTGCGCCGAGTTCTTTTGTCGTCGATCCCCGGCTTCGCCATCACCGAGGTCGAGATCGATGGCGTGCTGCACGAGTACACCACGCTCGAAGGACTGGAAGAGGATGTTCTCGATGTCCTGTTGAACCTCAAGGATGTCGCCATCCGCATGCACAACGGCGACGGCGCGATGCTGACGCTGGCCAAGCAGGGGCCGGGCGTGGTCACCGCCAGCGACATCAAGACCGATCACAATGTCGAGATCCTGAATCCCGACCATGTGGTCTGCCACCTGACCAAGGACACCGCGCTGAACATGCGCTTGAAGATTGAGCGTGGCTTCGGTTATCAGCCGGCGGCCTCGCGCCGTCGTCCCGATGAGGAAACCCACGTGATCGGCCGCCTGATGCTGGACGCCACGTTCTCGCCTGTCCGGCGCGTGGCCTACTCGGTCGAAGCGGCGCGTGTCGAACAGCGCACCAACCTCGACAAGCTGGTACTGGACATCGAGACCAACGGCACCATCGACGCCGAGGAAGCGGTCCGTACGGCTGCCGATATTCTCAGTGACCAGCTGTCGATCTTCGGCGACTTCACCCATCGCGAGCGCGGTGCGGCCAAGCCGGCCGCCGTCGGCGTGGATCCGATGTTGCTGCGTCCGATCGACGATCTGGAGCTGACGGTGCGTTCGGCCAACTGTCTGAAGGCCGAAAGCATCTACTACATCGGTGATCTGATCCAGAAGACCGAAGTCGAGTTGCTGAAGACGCCGAACTTGGGCAAGAAGTCGCTGACCGAGATCAAGGAAGTCCTCGCACAGCGTGGCCTTTCGCTCGGCATGAAGCTGGAAAACTGGCCACCGACCGGCGTCGCCCAGCACGGTATGCTCGGCTGATTGGCAAGCGGATTATCCGCACCCCCGGTCATTGTGGCCGGGGTTCTGAAACAGATACGCGGATTGTCCGCAACGACCGGTTCCTCAAAAGTGACCGGGGTTTTCAAAAACAGGAATCAAGACCATGCGCCACCAGAAATCCGGACGCAAATTCAACCGCACCAGCGCTCACCGCGAGGCGATGTTCCGTAACATGGCTTCCTCGCTGTTCAAGCATGAAATCATTCGGACCACCTTGCCCAAGGCCAAGGAATTGCGTCGCATCGCCGAGCCGCTGATTACCGTCTCCAAGACCGATGGCGTCGCCAATCGTCGTCTCGCCTTCGCGCGTCTGCGCGACAAGGAAGCGGTCGGCAAGCTGTTCGTCGAACTGGGGCCGCGTTACCGCGAGCGTCCGGGCGGATACCTGCGCATCCTGAAGTGCGGCTTCCGCGATGGTGACAATGCTCCGATGGCCTATGTCGAGCTGGTCGACCGGCCGCAGGCGGCTGATGCCGGATAAGGCCTGTCCGACAACCGCTGGCAACCAAGGTTTGAAAGCCCGGCTTCGCGCCGGGTTTTTTGTCGTCGCCGATTGGGCTGTACCCGAGCCGCGAATCCGGGGAACGTCCTCGCGGCCGTTTGAACACCGCCTGTGGAACCCGGGCCGCATTTCGGCCGATCGGCACCTTGCGCCCGCACGGGCGGCCGCCGATGAAGGATAATGGCGCGACTCAACGCACGGGAACCGTTCTTATGAATCCTTTTCGCTGGAGTTTCCGTACCCAGTACCTGATGGGATTCCTTGCCTGCGTGTGCTTCATCGCCTATGCGATCTATACGCAGTTCTTCGACGATCTCGAGCCATGTCCGCTGTGCATATTTCAGCGCATTGCGTTTGCGGCATTGGGACTGGTGTTCCTGGTCGGCGGCCTGCATTCGCCGAGGAAAGCCGGCGGGCGTGGTTTCTATGCCTGCGTCGCCCTGATCGCCGGCGTCGTCGGAATGGGCATCGCCGGACGGCATGTGTGGTTGCAGCACCAGCCGCTCGGCTCCGGCGGTTCCTGCGGACCGACGCTGGCATTCATGACCGAGACGATGGGACCGATGGATCTCATTCGCAAAGTGCTGACGGGGACAGGCGATTGCGGCGCGGTCGACTGGAAATTCCTGGGCTTGTCGATGCCGGAATGGAGCCTGATCTGCTTCGTCGTCATGACGTTGTGGGCGCTTTATGCCGGTTTCAAGAAGCGGAAGTCCTCATGGTTGCATTGACCCGCCGGTCAAGCACGCCCGATCGACCACGTTCCACGGCCACAGAGAGCACGATATGACCCAGACCGAACGCGATTCCATCCATTCCAGCGTGTCCGGGAAATGGACACCACAAAGCTGGCGGACGCGTCCGGCCCTGCAGATGCCGGCCTTTCCGGATGCGGCGCTGCTGGAAAAGACATTGGCGGAGCTGCACGAACTGCCGCCGCTGGTTACTTCCTGGGAGGTGCTGTCGCTGAAGCAGCAATTGGCCGAAGCCCAGGAGGGCAAGCGCTTCGTGCTGCAGGGGGGCGATTGCGCGGAAAACTTCGCCGATTGCGAATCCAGCATCATCTCCAACCGACTCAAGGTGCTGCTGCAGATGAGCCTGGTGCTGGTCTATGGCCTGAAGCTGCCGGTAGTGCGGGTCGGACGCTTCGCCGGGCAATACGCCAAGCCGCGTTCGTCCGCTACGGAAACCCGCGATGGCGTCACGCTGCCCAGCTACCGTGGCGATGTCGTCAATGGCCCCGAGTTCAGCGCCGACGCGCGCGTGCCCGACCCGATGCGCATGATCGCCGCGCATTCCCGCTCGGCAATGACGATGAACTTCGTCCGCGCGCTGATCGATGGCGGCTTCGCCGATCTGCGTCATCCCGAATACTGGAATCTGCGCTGGGTGGATTATTCGGCGCGGGCCAGCGAGTACCAGCAGATGGTTTCCTCCATCGGCGCGGCGGTGCGTTTCATGGAGGCGTTGTCAGGCAGCGCGTTGCACAACCTCAACCGGATCGATTTTTACACTTCGCATGAGGCGTTGCTGCTGCCTTACGAAGCTGCCGTGACGCGGCAGGTGCCGCGCCAGCCGGGATGGTTCAATCTGGGCACGCATTACCCGTGGATCGGAATGCGCACCGCGGCGATCGATGGCGCCCACGTCGAATACCTGCGCGGCGTACGCAACCCGATCGCGCTGAAGGTCGGTCCTTCGATCAAGCCGGATGAACTGTTGCGTTTGATGGACGTGCTCAATCCGGAGGACGAGCCGGGACGCCTGGCCTTCATTCACCGGATGGGTGCCGCCCATATCGCCGAAACACTGCCGCCGTTGCTGGATGCGGTGCGCCGTGACGGCCGCCGCGTGCTGTGGCTGTGCGATGCGATGCATGGCAATACCGAAAGCACCCAGAACGGCTTCAAGACGCGCCGCTTCTCGAACATCCTCGGCGAGCTGGAGCAGGCGTTCGATCTGCATGCGGCGGCGGGAACGCGGCTGGGCGGCGTGCATCTGGAGCTGACCGGCGAGGATGTTACCGAATGCACCGGCGGTGCGCGCGACCTCACCGACGTGGATCTGGAACGTGCCTATCGCTCCACCGTCGATCCGCGGCTGAACTACGAGCAGTCGCTGGAGATCGCGATGGCGATCGTCCGCAAACGCAATCAATCATGATCGGTCCGTCTGTGATCTGAACGCGGGTCCGTATCATCAGACATATCATTCCAACGCGATCGCGGTAGCCGCCAGGGCCTTGCTCAATTCCAGTATGGATAAAGTACGCAACCCCGCAGCATGATGATGCGGGGTTGGAGTCCGCCCGGATGGCTGCGTCATGTCCGACGCGACCGGGGCGGGATCAGGCGGCGCCACGCGATGCGCGCTTGCGTTCGTTTTCCGTGCGGAATTTCTTGCGCAGCCGGATCGCGGCCGGAGTGACTTCGACCAGTTCGTCGTCGTCGATGAATTCCAATGCCTGTTCCAGCGACAGCTTGACCGGCGGAACCAATCCTTCGTCGGCGTCCTTGCCCGCGGCGCGGAAATTGGTCAACTGTTTGGCGCGGAGGGCATTGACGGTCAGATCGTTGTCCTTGGAATGGATACCGACCAGTTGTCCTTCGTAGATCTCCTCGCCCGGCTCGATCAGCAGGCGACCGCGTTCCTGCATCGCGATCTGGGCATAGGCGGGAGAGGGGCCGGTGCCATTGGAAATCAGCACGCCGTTGGAGCGCTGGCCGATGCCGTCATCGTTGCGCGGGCCGTAATGGTCGAAGACATGGAACAGCAGGCCGGTACCCGCGGTCAGCGTGCGGAACTCGGTCTGGAAACCGATCAGACCGCGCGCCGGAATGATGAAGTCCAGGCGTACCCGGCCCCGGCCGTCGGGTTCCATGTTCTGCAGGACGCCCTTGCGTTCGCCCAGTCGTGCCATCACGCCGCCCTGGTAGGCCTCGTCCAGATCGACGACCAGCGATTCGTAGGGCTCCATCATCTGGCCGTCGATTTCCCTGGTGATGACTTCGGCGCGCGATACGGCCAGCTCGTAGCCTTCGCGGCGCATGGTCTCGATCAGGATCGACAGATGCAGCTCGCCGCGTCCGCTGACCTTGAACTTGTCGGCGTCGTCGGTGTCCTCGATCTTGAGTGCGACGTTGTGCTGGGTTTCGCGGACCAGGCGGTCGCGCAATTGACGCGAAGTGAGGAACTTGCCGCCACTGCGGTCCTTGTTGCCGGCGAACGGTGAATCGTTGACCTGGAAGGTCATGCTGATCGTGGGCTCGTCCACGGTCAGCACTGGCAGTTGTTCGGGCGCCGACGGGTCGCAGATGGTGTCGGAAATGCCCAGTCCCTCGACGCCGGAGATGGCGACGATGTCGCCGGCCTGCGCTTCCTTGACCTCGTGCCGCTCCAGGCCATGGAAGCCCAGGACCTGCAGCACTTTGGCGTTGCGGCGCTTGCCGTCCGGCGCGATCACGGTGACCGGCATGTTCGGGTGGATCCGGCCGCGTTGAATGCGTCCCACGCCGATGATGCCGACGTAGTTGCTGTAATCCAGCGAGGTCACGCGCATCTGGAACGGACCGTCGAGGTCGACCGGCGGCGGCGAGACATGCTCGACGATGGCCTGGTACAGCGCCGTCATATCACCGCTGCGCGCTTCCGGATCATGGCTGGCATAGCCGTTCAGCGCCGACGTATAGATGACATTGAAATCGAGCTGTTCCTCGGTCGCGCCCAGGCGGTCGAACAGGTCGAAAGTCTGGTTCACCACCCAGTCCGGGCGCGCGCCGGGGCGGTCGATCTTGTTGACCACCACGATCGGCTTGAATCCCATTGCGAAGGCTTTCTGCGTGACGAAACGGGTCTGCGGCATCGGCCCGTCCATGGCGTCGACCAGCACCAGCACAGAATCGACCATGGACAGCACCCGCTCGACCTCGCCGCCGAAGTCGGCGTGTCCGGGGGTATCGACGATATTGATGCGGTATTCCTGGCCTTCCGGAGAGGTCCAGCGAATCGCCGTGTTCTTGGAGAGGATCGTGATGCCGCGTTCCTTTTCCAGATCGCCGCTGTCCATGACGCGTTCGGCGACCTGGGCGCGTTCGCTGAATGTGCCGGACTGCTTGAGTAATTGATCGACAAGCGTGGTCTTGCCGTGGTCGACGTGGGCGACGATAGCGATATTGCGAAGATTCTGGATGGACATGCGAAAGAGCGCGGGATGCGCTTTGGAGGGAGAAATAGGAGCCGAATAGTATACCTGTCAACGTTTTTCCCGTGTGTGGACGAGGCATACGATTTTTCGGCGTCTTGTTCGGGACGATCCTGACGGATGGCGGTGGCCGGGCCGATTGCCGACAGTGATAAACGCAGCTGTTTCAGTCGGTCGCATGACTCGGAACCGAACCGGAGCGCCGCCCCGGCGGCCTCGGTGGCATGGCCGCGATGCCCGTGCTCGGTTGCCCGCCGGTTTCCTCGCGTGGGGAAATCGGCAGGGTGGCATTGTCGTTTTCGATCCCGATGAAGCCGATGAAGCGCCGTTCGTTCTCGGGCTCCAGTGTCCAGAATCCCCGGCTTTTGTCGGCCAGGGCGGTTTCGGTCCGCAGCGCCAGCGCATCGCTTCGATCGCGGATCAGGGCGCCGGAGAAGTGATGCACGACCCTCGGCGCCGCATTGATCGCGGCCAAGGGCGCGCGATCTTCCGGGTGTCATTGACGCAGCCGAGGACGCTCGGTTTCGGGTTCGATCGGTCGAGGCGTCATCGGGAGGGGCGGGGTCCGACGGCGGGAATGGGGTTGTCGAATGTCCGGCCAACCTCCATGTGGTTCGGACAGGGATCGATGATGACCATCCCATTGTGTGCTGTTCCGGCCGTGGTCTCGACCGCGCTTCCGGTCCGGTGTCGCCGGATGGGATATCCCGGTAACCTTGTGCCTTTGTTGTCTTCCATACATTCTGGAGTCTTTCAATGTCCCTCACTGCGACCTTCGATACCGCGCGCGGCCCGATCAAGATCGAGTTGTATCCCGACAAGGCCCCCTTGACCGTGGCCAATTTCGTCAACCTTGCCAAGCATGGTTTTTACGACGGCCTGAATTTCCATCGCGTCATCGCCGATTTCATGGTCCAGGGCGGTTGTCCGGAAGGGTCCGGCCGTGGCGGTCCGGGCTATCGTTTCGAGGACGAAACGAACAATGGCGTCGCGCATGAGCGTGGCGCGCTGTCCATGGCCAATGCCGGCCCGAATACCAATGGCAGCCAGTTCTTCATCACCCATGTCGCCTGTCCGTGGCTGGACGGCAAGCACACCGTCTTTGGCAAGGTGCTGGAAGGTCAGAACGTGGTCGACAGCATCGCCCAGGGCGACGGGATCAGGAAGGTCACGATCGAAGGCGACGCCGATGCCGTGCTGGCCGCGAAGGCCGATCGCGTCGCGGAGTGGAACAAGTACCTGCAGGCCTGAGGCCATCGTTCGACGGGGCGCGGCATGTCTGTCGCGCCTCGCGGATCGGCGATGTCCTTCGGCAACAAGGGGTATCGGTTCGCCGTGACAGGCGGGCGGTTGTAGACGTAGTGGCCCAGCGGGATCAGCTTTTGCTGGAGCATGGCCTGGTTGTAACTGAATACGACCGACTGCCCGATCACGGTGACCGGGACGTTTTCCGCACCGAGCGCGCGCATGGCGCGCGCGCCTTACGGGGTCTCAATATCGAGTATCCGGTGGGGAACTCCGGCGCGGTCGAAATCCCGCCGCAACCGGAGGCAGTAGCCGCACCAATCGGCGGCCAGGATCACGATGCCGCCTAGCCCGTTTTCAATCGCGGATCGCCCTCGGAACGCCAATGATCCGCTACCCGGACACAGGCGAATGCGAACAGCGTTCCCAGCAGAATCGATACCGCCAATCCCGGTATCGCGCTGCATGGTCTGTTCGTTGAAAAACAAGGAATTCCGCGATCTTGTCACGCGAATGACGGGGACTGTCCCATGCTTGGGTGAAGCGCCTGCGCTCGCATACAACTCAAAATGTGAATTCCATCGACGCCGTCGAGTGATCATTATTGGAGCATGTTAAAATCACCCGGTTGAATCGGGGGATCATATGCGCCTGTCTACACTATTGGTCATGGGCGTGCTTGTCATCGCGGGCACCTATGCTTTCATGGAACGCCAAAAGATTCACAATGCATGGCAGACATTTCAGCACGAGCGGCAGATCGCCCGATTGCATCCGGACGATCCGCGGCGCACGACGGGCAATGACCAGATCGTCGTTCTGGTCGCCGACTGGTGCAGTGTCTGCCGCAGACTGCAAAGCGACCTGTGGCGCGCGCGCATCCGGTTCCGTCCGGTCGACGTGGATACCGCCGATGGCAAGCGCGCCATGCAGGCGGTGCGTGCGCGCGGCGTTCCGGTCATCATCATCGGGCAATCGGTGATACACGGTTACGATACCCTTGCGCTCGATGAAAAACTTTCTCCCTTGGGTTACGACATCTACAAGAAGAAGTAGGCGTCGGACCTGTCCTTTCAATTGATCCATCAGATATCACGAAGGTCCCCTCTTATGAAAAAACCACTTCGAGTTGCCGTTACCGGTGCCGCCGGACAGATCGGTTACGCGCTGCTGTTCCGCATCGCCGCCGGTGACATGCTGGGCAAGGACCAGCCGGTGATCCTGCAACTGCTGGAGTTGCCGATTGACAAGGCCCAGGCTGCGCTGAAGGGCGTGATGATGGAACTGGAAGACTGCGCCTTCCCGCTGCTGGCCGGCATGGTCGGCACCGGCGATCCGAAGGTTGCGTTCAAGGATGCGGATATCGCGTTGCTGGTCGGCGCGCGGCCGCGCGGTCCGGGCATGGAGCGCAAGGATCTGCTGCTGGAAAACGCCAAGATCTTCACCGAGCAGGGCAAGGCGCTGAATGAAGTCGCCTCGCGCAATGTCAAGGTGCTGGTGGTTGGAAATCCGGCCAACACCAATGCCTACATCGCTATGAAGTCGGCGCCTTCGCTGCCGGCCAGGAACTTCACCGCGATGCTGCGCCTGGACCACAACCGTGCCCTGAGCCAGCTGGCGAACAAGGCCGGCGTGGCGGTCGGCGATATCGAGAAACTGGTGGTGTGGGGCAACCATAGTCCGACCATGTATCCGGATTACCGCTTCGCGACCGTCAATGGGCAGTCGCTGAAGGACAAGATCAACGATGCCGACTGGAACGCCAACGCCTTCATTCCACAGGTCGGCAAGCGCGGCGCGGCGATCATCGAAGCGCGCGGCCTGTCTTCCGCGGCCTCGGCGGCCAATGCCGCGATCGATCACATCCATGACTGGGTATTGGGCAGCAACGGCAAATGGGTGACGATGGGCATTCCGTCCGATGGCAGCTATGGCATTCCGAAGGATGTGATCTTCGGGTTCGCCGTCACCACCGCCAATGGCGAATACACCATGGTCAAGGATCTGCCGGTCGACGATTTCAGCCGGAAGGCGATCGACAAGACGCTGGCGGAGCTGGAAGAAGAGCGTGCCGGAGTGGCCAGCCTGCTGGGTTGATCGTCACGCAAGCGCGATCGGAAACGCCGGGCAATGCCCGGCGTTTTTCATGGGCGACATGCCAAACACCTTGAATCTGAGGGGATACGACCATAGTCGAACGGAATTCTGCGGCGGTTGCCGGCTAGCTTTCCAAGGCCCGGAGTCCGGGCCAGGACCAGCGTTCCGGAACAATAGACCGTCATGGGGTCTGTGAGCATTTTCGATCTCGATCTGGGCAGGAACACCGCTACCCTGCCTTCCCGGCGGCGGGGTGCCGCGTCCCATTGAAGGCGAGCTCGCGTTTCATGTCATGCGGCCGCGCATATCGCATCCCGGATACGACCATCGTCTCGGTAAACGGAGCCGCGATCGCCGCTATGCTTGATGGCCAATGTCGCGGGAGACAACTCCTATGGGTTATGAAGAGAGTTATCGTCAGTCGATCGAGCAGCCTGAGACATTCTGGGCCGAGCAGGCCAAAGCGATCCATTGGCGCAAGCCGCCGCAGAAAATACTGGATTACAGCAATCCTCCTTTCCGCAAATGGTTTGCCGGCGGCGAAACCAATCTCTGCTATAACGCGGTGGACCGGCATTTGC
The DNA here is from genome assembly GCA_031263725.1 of Lysobacteraceae bacterium. Taxonomy (GTDB): domain Bacteria; phylum Pseudomonadota; class Gammaproteobacteria; order Xanthomonadales; family Xanthomonadaceae; genus JAITWM01. The sequence continues at coordinate 22,741 of JAISFF010000029.1, forward strand.
AGGAACGGCCGGATCAGCTCGCGCTGGTGGCGATTTCCACCGAAACCGATATCACCCGCGAAATAAGCTATGCCGAGCTGTACCGTGAAGTGAACGCCTTTGCCGCAGTGTTGAAGGAGCTGGGTGTCGGGCGTGGCGACCGTGTCGTCGTTTATATGCCGAACATGGCCGAAGCGGTTTTCGCGGTGTTGGCGTGCGCACGCATAGGCGCGGTGCATTCGGTCGTGTTCGGCGGATTCGCCGCGCATAATCTCGCGGTCCGTATCGACGATGCGCAACCGAAGGTATTGATCGCCGCCGATGCGGGCATGCGCGGCGGCAAGGTGATTCCCTACAAGCCGATGGTCGATCAGGCGCTGGCGCAGGCGAAGACGCCGCCGCCGAAAGTGCTGATCGTTTCGCGTGGCCTGGACCCGGCCGAGCCGAGAATGCAGGGCCGCGATGTGGATTATGCGGCGCTGCGCGCGCAGGTTGGCGACACCGATGTGCCGGTGGAATGGCTGGAGTCGAACGAGCCGAGCTACCTGCTCTATACCTCGGGCACCACCGGGACGCCGAAGGGCGTGCAGCGCGACGTGGGCGGCTATGCGGTGGCCATGGCACTGTCGATGCGCGCCATATTCGATGTCGCGCCCGGGCAGGCGATGTTCTGCACTTCCGATGTGGGTTGGGCGGTCGGTCATTCCTACAATATCTACGGTCCACTGATCGGCGGCTGCACCGCGATCCTTTACGAGGGATTGCCGACCAGTCCGGATCCGGGAATCTGGTGGAGCATCTGCGAGAAATATGGCGTGCGCACCATGTTTTCCTCGCCGACCGCGATCCGGGTGCTGAAGAAGCACGATGTCGGTTATATCCAGAAGCACGACCTGTCCGAACTGCGATATCTGTTCCTGGCGGGTGAAGCACTGGACGAACCGACCGCCGAATGGATCACCGATGCTTTGGGCAAGCCCGTCATCGACAATTACTGGCAGACCGAAACCGGCTGGCCGGCGCTGACCTTGATGCCGGGCCTGGACATGAAGCCGGTCCGTCTGGGATCGCCGGGATTTCCGAATTTCGGCTACAAGATGAAAGTCATCGACGAATCCACCGGCGCGGAAGTGGCGCCGTACGAGAAAGGCGTGCTGGTAATCGAACCGCCGTTGCCGCCCGGCTGCATGACCACGATCTGGAACAACGACGCGCGGTTCCTGGCCGGTTATTTCGGCCACTTCAAGGAGCTGCTGTACAGCTCGCTGGATTGGGCGATTCGCGACGAAGACGGCTATGCCTTCATCCTCGGCCGCACCGACGATGTGATCAATGTCGCCGGACATCGCCTGGGGACGCGCGAAATCGAGGAGTCCGTCGCGGGCTTTGGCGCCGTCGCGGAAGCCGCGGTCATCGGCGTCAGTGACGAGGTCAAAGGCCAGGTGCCGGTCGTGTTCGCCACCTTGCGGCAATCGATAGAAGAGCCGCATGTGCGGGCGGCCATGGCCGACGGCATGTTGAAATCGGTGGAAAGCAGCCTGGGTGCCGTCGCGCGCCCGGCCCGCGTCTATATCGTCAATGCGCTGCCGAAGACCCGCTCGGGCAAGTTGCTGCGGCGTTCGCTGCAGGCGCTGGCCCAAGGCGCCGATCCGGGTGACCTGTCCACGCTGGATGACCCGAACTCGCTGGAGGAAATCAAGCTGGCATTGCAGCGGGGGCCGGATCGGGGCAGATAATGGAAGCGGCGCCTCATGGGGGCCGCCAGATCCATCAGGGGAAATAACAAGTTCGTTCGGTTTGGCCAGCTAGAATCGGCCAGTGGCGCGTATGGCGCATTATGAAATGGAGAATTGCATGGCAACCCCTCAATCGGCCGGTGCCAAGTTCCGCACGGCCCTGTCTGCAGAGAATCCCTTGCAGGTCATTGGCGCGATCAACGCCAATCATGCGCTGCTGGCCAAGCGCGCCGGGTATCGCGCGATCTATCTTTCCGGCGGCGGCGTCGCGGCCGGGTCGCTGGGTCTGCCGGATCTGGGAATCAATACCCTGGAGGATGTACTGGTCGACACGCGTCGCATTACCGATGTCTGCGATCTGCCGCTGATGGTCGATATCGATACCGGTTTCGGACCCAGCGCGTTCAATATCGCCCGCACCGTCAAGAACCTGATCAAGGCCAGCGCGGCGGCCTGTCATATCGAGGACCAGGTCGGCGCCAAGCGTTGTGGTCACCGCCCCGGCAAGGAAGTGGTTTCGGTCGGCGAAATGGCCGATCGCGTCAAGGCGGCTGCCGATGCTAGGACCGATCCGGATTTCTTCTTGATCGCGCGCACGGACGCCATCGCGGTCGATGGCATTGATGCCGCGATCGAACGCGCGCACGCCTGTGTCGAGGCCGGAGCCGACGGCATCTTTGCCGAGGCGGCCTACGATCTCGAGACCTACAGGCGTTTCGTCAACGAGGTCAAGGTGCCGGTGCTGGCCAATATCACCGAGTTCGGCAAGACCCCATTGTTCACCCGCGACGAACTGGCTTCGGTTGGCGTCGCGATCCAGCTGTTTCCCTTGTCGGCGTTCCGCGCGATGAACAAGGCCGCGGAAAACGTCTACCAGACGGTCCGCCGCGAAGGCACACAGAAAAGCGTGCTGGAGACGATGCAGACCCGTGACGAACTGTACGACCGTATCGGCTATCACGCCTTCGAGCAGCAACTGGACATGCTGTTCGCCGCGAAGAAGTGATGCGTCCTGGAATTGACTGAATCGGAGAAGTAGCCCCATGACAAGCAAGAAAGCGGCGGCCGCCCCCGCGGTCCCATTCAAGCCGAAGAAATCCGTCGCTCTGAGCGGCACTCCTGCCGGTAACACCGCGCTGTGTACGGTGGGCCGCAGCGGCAACGATCTGCATTATCGTGGTTACGACATTCTCGATTTCGCCACCACCAGTGAATTCGAAGAAATCGCCTATCTGCTGGTGCACGGCAAGCTGCCCACCGTGGCCGAGCTTGCCGGATACAAGGCCAGGCTGAAATCGCTGCGCGGCATTCCCGCGTCGGTCAAGAAAGCGCTGGAGCAGTTGCCGCCCTCGGCGCACCCGATGGATGTCATGCGCACGGGCGTTTCCGCCCTGGGTTGCGTGCAGCCGGAAAAGGACGACCACCATCATCCAGGCGCGCGTGACATCGCCGACAAGCTGATGGCCTCGCTCGGCTCGATGCTCCTGTACTGGTACCACTACAGCCACAACGGCAAGCGGATCGAGGTCGAGACCGACGATGACAGCATCGGCGGTCATTTCCTGCATCTGCTGCACGCAGAGAAGCCGCGCGAGTCCTGGGTGCGGGCCATGCACACCAGCCTGATCCTGTATGCCGAGCATGAATTCAACGCCAGTACCTTCACCGCGCGCGTGATCGCCGGTACCGGCAGCGACATGTATTCCTGCATCACCGGCGCGATCGGCGCGTTGCGCGGTCCCAGGCACGGTGGCGCCAACGAGGTCGCCTTCGAGGTGCAGAAGCGCTACGAGACGCCGGACGCGGCCGAGGAAGACATCAAGCAGCGCGTCGAGCGCAGGGAAGTCATCATCGGTTTCGGCCATCCGGTCTATACCACCGGCGATCCGCGCAACGAGGTCATCAAGACGGTGGCCAGGGATCTGTCCGAGGAACAGAAGAACACCAAGATGTACAAGATCGCGGAGCGCCTGGAAAAGGTGATGTGGGACATCAAGAAGATGTTCCCGAACCTGGACTGGTTCAGCGCGGTGAGCTATCACATGATGGGTGTTCCGACCGCGATGTTCACGCCATTGTTCGTGATTGCGCGGACCAGCGGCTGGAGCGCGCATGTCATCGAACAGCGCATCGACGGCAAGATCATCCGTCCCAGCGCCAACTACACCGGCTTGGAGGATCAGAAGTTCATACCGCTCGGCGAGCGCAAGTAAGACTGCTGTCCCAAGCCGCGCTTTCCCGCGCCGCAATGACTTGCGGGCGGGTTTATTTGATAACGGGAAATACACGGGGTTTCCTGGTCCAGGGGGGCCGATTCCATCTGGCCGGGTTCCGCCCCAGGTCTCGTGTATTTTCGGGTAAGGTCGGTTGGCTTGATCCGCGCCTTGGTTGCGGAAAGGTGGAAACGAAGCTGGCAATGAAGCTGGCACAGCCTGCCGCTGCCCGGCTTGCCCAAGCTTTCCTGGCACATCTGCGCGCCCTTGGTCTCTCATCCGCAGCGTTCAT